>CALVQY010000001.1 GCA_944358355.1 uncultured Bacilli bacterium
CTACCTAAACGATTCTTTGGTAACATTCCTTTAACAGCCTTTTCAACCATTTCTTCAGGATACTTCTCGATCATTTCTTTAGCAGTTCTAGTTCTTAATCCACCTGGATACTGAGAATGACTATAATACTTCTTATCTTCTAACTTATTACCAGTAAGTAATACTTTAGAAGCATTAATAATAATTACATAGTCACCACAATCAATATGAGGTGTATAAGTAGCTTTATGCTTTCCACGTAAAATATGAGCAGCCTTACTAGCTACACGACCTAAAGGTTTTCCTTCAGCATCAATAACGTACCATTTACGTTCTACTGTTTCTTTCTTTTGCATATAACTTTTCATAATTTTTCTCCTTTACTAAACTACTCAAACATTCCCAGTGTTTAAGTCTTAGTGGGGATATAAAATGTACCGATTAAAATTATAGCAGTGTTTACTACTAAAGTCAATCATTTTATTTCAAAATATTTGTTGATATAATAAGAAAAATAGGAGTGTAATATGATAAAAGTACTTAAAGAAAATAAAAAAGTAATTTTTCTATTCATATTTTTCTATATATTAATATTTTGTTTTAATTTCTTTAGACCTATAGACTTAGATTTAATGTGGAATTACGGCTTCATCCAAAATGTTAGTAAAGGTTTAATAATGTATAAAGACTTTAACATGGTAATTACCCCATTATATCCAGCTTTAACTGGATTATTTATGAAAATACTAGGTAATAATATGATTGTTTTTTATCTTATAAATTCACTCTACGCTTTACTAATACTAATTATAGTATATAAACTAGATAAAAAAATCATTTTTCCATTCTTCATTTATTTTTTATTTGATACTACCCCAGGATATAATACATTAACAATTTTATTTGTATTTTTACTAATATATTTAGAAAAAAACAAGAAAAGTGATTATTTAATAGGACTTATTATAAGTCTTGCTTTCTTAACAAAATCAAGTATTGGTATTTTTCTAGCACTACCTACTCTATATTATATAAGGAAGCCCAAAAAGATAATAAAAAGAATAATTCCTATCATAATAACAAATATAATAGTAATAGGATACTTCTATTTTAATAACGCTCTATTTGATTATATTAACTACGCTTTTCTAGGACTATTAGATTTTAGAAGTGGTAATGGAAACTTTAATATCATAACAATAATTGATTTATTAATAGTAGTCTATATTATTAGAGAATATCTTAAAACCAAAAATTTTGAATTACTTTATATCCTTGCTTTTATGATAATGGCTTATCCTTTATTTAATATAAGTCATAGTCTAACAGCAATTATTCCTTTAGTTTACTATCTATTAAAAAAACACTCTAAAATAACAAATTTATTTTTAAAAGTTGCACCTATCTTTATCCTAATACCAATAGTTTCTCTAATTATAAATTATGCTATCTGCAAGCCAAGATATGATGACGGACTATTTAAATATCGTTATTTACAAGATGAATATATGTCTGACATTGATGCTTTAAAAGATTATTTTCATGATGAATATGATAATGTTTACTTTTTCTTAATGGAATCTTATTTATATAAACTTTCTTTAGATATTCCAATCAATGAATATGATTTAACTCTAAAAGGTAATATGGGCTATGACGGTGAAAATAAAATGATAGAAAAAATAAAGAGAATTAAAAAAGGAAGCATTATTATTGTGGCAAATGAATTTCAAGAAACAACTAATGAAATGCTAAAAACTCAAGCCAGCAAAAAAATATATGATTTTATAACAGAAAACTATAGTTCTATAGGACAATTTCATAAATTCAAAGTATATATAAAATGATTACAGAATAATAGACAAAACATTAAAAATATAGTATAATTTATATCGGTTAGTTCTTTGGGGTTAAATAAAAGAAAGGAGAAATAATGAATAAAAAGTCAGAAGAAACAAAAATAATTGTTTTAGGTGGCTTAGGAGAAGTAGGAAAAAACATGTATTGTGTAATGCATGAAGATGAAATTATTGTTATAGACGCGGGAGTATCTTTTGCAGAAGGAGAACTATTAGGTATAGATTATGTCCTTCCAGATTACTCATTTTTACAAGAAAACGAAGATAAAATTAAAGCACTGCTTATTACTCATGGCCATGAAGACCATATTGGAGCAATTCCTTTTTTACTAAGAAGTGTAAAAATTCCTGCTATCTATGCCCCTAATCAAGCTAAAGAATTAATTAAATTAAAATTAGAAGATAGAAATATTAGATATGATAATTTATTTGTTTATGACGAAAATACAAAATTAAAATTTAAACATATGGAAGTAGAGTTCATTAGAACAACTCACTCTATCCCAGACTCACATGGTATAGCTATTACAACACCTAATGGAAGAATTGTTACAACAGGAGACTTTAAATTTGATTTGACTCCTATTGGACCAATGGCTGACCTTTATAAAATGGCTAAACTAGGTAATGATGGTGTTGACTTATTAATAAGCGATAGTACCAATGCTTTAAATGAAGGAATGTCTATTAGTGAATCGCGAGTTGATGATGCTATTATAGATATCTTTGATAAATACAAATATAATCGTATTATAATTGCCACTTTTGCTTCTAATATTTATAGATTAAAACATATCTTTGAATCATGTTATCAACATGGAAGAAAAATATGTGTCTTTGGACGCAGTATGGAAAATAATATTGATATTTCTATTAAAGGTGGATATATCGATCATAAAGAACTATTAATAACACCAGAAGTTGCTAATACCCTAAAACCTGGAGAAGTAACAATCCTTTGTACTGGTTCTCAAGGAGAACCTTTAGCAGCCTTATCGAGAATCGCTGATGGAACTCATAAACAAATTAAATTAAGACCAGATGATATTGTAATATTCTCATCAAGCGCTATTCCTGGTAATGCACTAAGTATTCATAAAACAATTAATAAGTTATATTTAAAAGGTGTTAAAGTCTTTACTAATATGACAATGAATAACTTACACACCTCAGGTCATGCTAATCAGGAAGAGTTAAAATTAATGATTAGATTATTAAAACCTAAATACTTAATGCCATTCCATGGAGATTATAGAATGTTAAAACAGCATGCTAATCTTGGAATAGATTGTGGCATTCCTAAAGAAAATACTTTCATATTGAAAAATGGTGATAGTCTAATTTTAAAGGATCATAAAATTACTAAAGGAGAAAGTTATCCAAATAGTGATATTTATGTAGATGGTAATAGAATTGGCGAAGTAGGAAGTGCTGTTATAAGAGATAGAAAAATAATGGCTAGTGATGGTATATTAGTTGTAATTGCCAATATTGACTCTAAAGAAAGAGTATTATTAACAAAGCCAAATATTACAACAAGAGGATTTATCTTAGTAAATGAAAATGAAGAACTAATTAAAAAGATTGAGAAAGAAGCAACTAAAGTTATTACAGAGAAATTAAATGATAAAAAAGCATCATTTACTGATATAAAAAATCAACTTAGTCTAGATTTAATACCATTTATCTTAAATCTAACTGGCAGAAGACCTCTTATTTTACCAATAATTTTAGATATAAAAAATAGAGCTCAAAAATAATGAGTTCTATTTTATTTTGCTTCTTCAATCGCTCTTGTTTCTCTAACAACAGTAATTTTTATTGTTCCAGGATAATTTAAAGTAGATTCAATTTTCTCTTTAATATCACGAGCTACCCGATGTGCTTCTAAATCATCAATCTGATCAGGTTCAACTATGACTCTAAGCTCTCTTCCTGCTTGCATAGCATATGCTTTAGAAACACCATTTATATCATTAGCAACTTCTTCTAATTGCGTTAATCTCTTAACATAATTTTCTAAAGAGTCATTTCTTGCTCCTGGACGTGATGCAGAAAGTGCATCAGCAACAGCAACTAATGAAGAAATAACTGAAGTCGATTCTTCATCACCATGATGAGAAGCAATAGCATTGATAACAACTTCGTTTTCTCCATATTTTTTAGCAAGTTCAACCCCTATACTTACATGACTTCCTTCAATTTCATGATCAACTGCTTTACCAATATCATGTAAAAGTCCCGCTCTTTTAGCAAGAGAAACATCTTCACCAATCTCTCCTGCTAATAATCCAGTAAGATTAGCTACTTCTAATGAATGTTGCAAAGCATTTTGCCCATAACTAGTTCTAAAGTGAAGTCTTCCAATTATTTCTATTAACTCTGGAGCCATCTTTGTAATACCAAGTTCAAACAAAGCATTATTTCCATATTCTATAATCTTCTCTTTAGTCTCTTTACATACTTTATCATAAACTTCTTCTATTCTCGTAGGATGAACTCTTCCATCTTTTATTAAAGTCTCTAAAGTCAATCTTGCCATTTCTCTTCTTAAAGGATCAAAACTAGATAAAACAACCGCTTCCGGAGTATCATCAATAATAAGATCAACTCCTGTAATCGCTTCTATTGTTCTAATATTTCTACCTTCTCTTCCTATTAATCTACCCTTCATATCATCATTAGGTAAACTAACAACTGTAACAGTCTGATCACTTGCAATATCAGCAGAATATTTCTGCATCGCTGTAACAATCAATTCCTGTGCCTTAGAAACAGCAGTCAATTTCGCTTCATTTTCTTGTTCACTAATATAAACAGCTATTTCTCTACTCATTGACTCTTTTACATTTTTCATAATCAAATCATGAGCTTTTTCTTTACTATATCCTGAAATATCTTCAAGTAAAGCAATTTGTTCTTTTTTTATTTCCTCCACTTTCGCTTCTTTTTCTTGAATTTCTTTTTGTCTTTGAATCATCTTTTCTTCTCTATCATCTAAAGTAGCTTCCCTTTTTTGACACAATTCATCTCTTTTATCTAAACTACTTTCTCTTTGCAATAGTTTATTTTCATTTTCTTTAAGTTCCGCTTTCTTTTCTTTGATATTTTTTTCAACTTCCATCTTCAACTGATAATTCTTCTCTTTCGCTTCCATAACAGCATCTCTTTTAATCTTATCAGCATTACGATTCGCTTCTTCTAACATTTTATCTATCTTTTTAGATGTTGTCCCTTCTCTTAAATAGGCAACTAAAAAAGTTAATCCAAAACCAATAATTAATCCAAAAAATATAAGTAAAATGGAGAATAAAATTTGTTCCATATTATACCTCCATTAGATATATACTTTAAATAAAAATCTAAACTATAATCTATTTATATTGTAAGTTTTAATTCTTCACTTGTCAAGGAAAGATAAAATAAGGGTAATACAAGTATCTTATTTATATTTATCTTTTTATTTACAATTGTTCTTATGGGAGACAGTGATATCAATGATTAAAGTAAATATTGAAGAATTATTAAAACAAAATAAGAGAAGTAAATACTGGCTATGTCAAAGAATGAATATAACTTCAAGAAATTTAAATCGTATTATTAGAGGAGAAACAACTTCTATTTCTTTTAAATATATAGAAGAAATATGTATCTTACTAAACTGCACACCTGGTGATTTATTTACAATAACAACTAATGAAAAAGAAAAATTGCACTTTAAAAGGAGCCTATGACTCCTTTTTATTAAGATTAATTCCATAAAAGTCTCTAACTTTCTCTTCTATTTCATCTCTTAATTCACATTTTTCTTTAAGTAAAAGCTTAACATTTTCTTTTCCTTGACCTAATTTCTCGCCATTATAAGAGTACCAGGCTCCAGTTTTTTCAACTACTCCTGCTTCTACACCTAAATCAATAAGTTCTCCTTCTTTAGAAATACCTTCACCATACATTATATCGACTACAGCACTTTTAAAAGGAGGTGCTACTTTATTTTTAACAACTTTAACCGTCGTCTTATTACCAATTACTTTATCACCAATCTTTAATTGTTCATTACGTCTAATATCAAGTCTAATTGTTGAATAAAATTTTAAAGCTCTACCACCTGGAGTAGTCTCAGGATTACCAAACATAACCCCTACTTTTTCTCTTAACTGGTTAATAAAAATAGCAATTGTATTTGTTTTATTAATAGTACCAGATAATTTTCGCAAAGCCTGAGACATAAGTCTAGCTTGTAATCCTACATGAGAATCTCCCATCTCTCCATCTATTTCTGCTTGTGGAACTAAAGCTGCTACAGAGTCTATTACCACTATACTAATCGCACCACTCCTAACTAAGGCCTCACAAATTTCTAAAGCTTGTTCTCCCGTATCAGGTTGTGAAAGAATTAAATCATTAGTATTAACTCCTAACCTCTTAGCATAAATAGGATCAAGAGCATGTTCTGCATCAATAAAAGCAGCTCTTCCCCCTGTTTTTTGGACTTCAGCAATCGCCTGCAATGCAAATGTTGTTTTACCACTAGACTCTGGTCCATATATTTCTATTATCCTGCCTTTAGGATATCCGCCAATACCAAGAGCAATATCTAGACTTAAACATCCACTAGAAATAACATCCATTTTCATATGAGGATTATCTCCAAGTCTCATAACTGCCCCTTTACCAAATTGTTTTTCTATATCAGCTAAAACACTTTCTAAATTTTTATCTTTACTTACTGTTGATTTACTCATAACTTCCTCCTAAAAATTAATTACAAGACTATTTTATAAGGTTAAAATTAAAAAGTCAAGTACTTTTTCGAACAAAAGTTTGCGAATTTTCGTAATTCGCATATTTTTTGCCTCAAAAATTAAAAATTGAGTAAAAAAAAGAAGAAATTTAATTTTCTTCCTTAGGTCCTAAAATCAATTTCTTATTAAGATTGAAATATTCTACCATAGAAATTACTGACATAATAGTAGCAAAATAGATTAAGAAATCAGATACTCTTATATTCCAAATTTCAAATGGTAAATTATAGAAAAATGTTAAAACTAAACCAGTCATCATAGAAGCTGTTTTAATCTTTCCAGATTTAATTGCAGCAACAACTTTTCCTTTACTAGAAGCTTGCATTTTAATAGCATCGACAATTGTATCTCTAAAGATAATAATAACTGGAACAACCACAGGTATAAAACCTTTATAAGCTAAAATAATTAAAGCTGTATTAACTAAAGCTTTATCTGCAATAGCATCTAACATTTTTCCTAAATCCGTTACTTGATTATTCTTTCTAGCTAGATAACCATCTAAGAAATCAGTTAAACTAGCAACTAAAAATATAACTCCAGCTATTATATATTCAAGTTTCATATTAATACCAGCAACTTGAATAACTGGAAATTCTACTCCAATAGAGTAAAATGGAAATATAAGAATTATTATCATTATAATAGTAAAAATAATTCTCATAAATGTTAACTTATTAGGCGTATTCATAAACCTCTATTCCTTTCAACTCACTACTCATAACGGGATCCCTATTTATAGTTTTAATAACAATTATAGAAATGATAATTGCTAACACAAAAATAATAAATGCTAATACAAAAGGTAATTTTTTAATCTTACGTTTATATTCTTTAGTATAAGGTGATTTAACTTTTTTAGTCTTGGCTTCTTCTAAAGAAGCTTCTTTCTTCTTCTGAGCTTCCATTATATCATCAAGAGATATTTTAGAAGTATGTTCAAATAAAAAATCATTAAACTCATCTTGTACCTTCATAGGATCAAGTCCCAAATATTTAGCATACTCTTTAATCAGTTCTTTTAAATAATAAACATCTTTAAAAGCTCTAATATTAGCACTCTCAATATTTTCAAGAAGCAAAACATCAACTTTCAAATCAGATGCAACTTCAAGAAGACTAACACCATTACTACGTCTAACGTCTTGAAGATATTCTCCTAATTCTTTCATTTTTCACCTCTAACAAATAATTAATACTTAATAAGCCATGTTCTGTACCTATCTCTAGGTGACAAGTATCTATCTACTATTTCTAGTCCTTAGAAAGATTCATTTCTCTTATCTAAAGCTCCCCTACCATAATTTGGGTTTCTCACTCGTGGGGTTTACCGCGTTTCACTTTTTAGTTTCCTAAAAAATCGTCACTGTGGCACTGTTTAGAACACCATAGATTACTCCTTAGGTATTCTTATTGCCGTTAGTGTCTAAGACACTACCTTAAGTTATTTTTTCCTTAAGCACGAACACTACATTCAAATCTCAGAATGTGTGAGCATGGACTTTCCTCTAGAATAAAAATTCCAGCACTTGTCTAAAGCATTAATCATTATTATCATTTCTACCATAGACATCTTTTTCAAGTTGACTCAATCTTCTTAAGATATCAAGGTTATTAAATTCTGCTGTATCAGTACTGCTCTTCTTAGCAATCTCTGCATTCATTCTAGCATTTCTAAGATCTTGTTTCAAAGTCATAATCTCCCTTAATAACTCAGCTTTCTCTTTTTCTAAACTATCAATTATAGAAAAAAACTGCTCATAATCACTAATAATTACATCAAGAAACTGATCAACTTCTTTAAGTCTATAACCTCGTGTATCAATTTTAAAGTCTTTCTCTAAAATTTCTTGAGGTGTGAGCGTAATTTTATTCTGATACATATAAATCACCAATCCCTTTACACTCTTATTTTAGAAAAGATATCTTATTTTGTCAATCTTTTCATGATATCTTCTTTCCTACTTAAGCGTAAAGCTAATAAGTTATTACTCCTAATATTAGCTAAAAGAAAAATTACATCTCTATTATTCATAAATATCACCATTACTATTCTAATACAAATAAATATAAGTATCCACTAATTCGACAAAAGAAAAAATACTTTGACAAATATTCTAGAAGAAGTATAATAATATCAATTTGGAGTGATGAAAATGGAAATTTCTAATGAATTTATTTTATATCTACTTATGAATGATTCTCTAAAAAGTTTTTTAAAAGCTAATGGATATATTTTAATATTGTCAAAAAATAGTATTGAAATAGAAAATTTAAAAAAGAAAAAGATTGAAAAGGCAACAATATTAGATGATGATAAAGAAAGAATTCGTATTAAAGGAGAAACTATAGCTGTTAGTTTTAATAAAGATAGCAATAATGATTATTACCTAGATCATTTATTAATAGGTGATGTTAAAAAGAATGAATTTGACTTTTCTTATCGAAATAATTTAGATAGGATTATTGTTAAAATGATCGCTAACAATCAAAAACATATTTTCTTAATAAAGGATAATTATCTAGGAATTAAAAAAATATCTATGCCTAATACTAATAATAAAAAATCAGATAATATTGGAATAAATTATATAGTAGAAGACTTTACTCTAACAGAAAATGATAATTCTAAAAGTGAAAATTATTTAAAAAAATGTCAAAATGAATTTGTGATTTTAGAATATAACTATCCAACAATTACAAGTTATATAAATGGTAATATGCCATTTATAAGTAGTTGTATAGATACATGTAATGATAAGCCAACAAAAATATATGAACTTAAAAGAAAAAGAAATTAGATAATTATAGCCAATTTAACATAAATATAGTATAATTATAATAGGTGATGTAAATGAATTACCCTACGGGGATAAAAAAAGAACATAGACAAATTATAAATTATAGTCATAGAGGAATGACTTTAGAAGATGATATTAATCATAGTAATAATTACTATAGAGAAAAAGATATCGCTTATATCTATAAAAAGCCTACTCCTATCAAAGTCACTAAAGTTGACTTTAGAAAAGATAGAACCTCAACGATTAAAGAAGCTTTTTATCAAGAACCATCAACTACTGACTATAATGGAATATATAAAGGAAAATATATTGATTTTGAAGCCAAAGAAACAAAACAAAAAACTTCTTTTCCCCTTGCAAATATTCATCCTCACCAATTAAAACATTTAGAAAATATAACAAGACATGGGGGAATTGGATTTATAATTGTACGTTTTTCAAATCTTAATGAAACGTATTTATTAAAAGAAGAGGACCTTTTTTCGTTTACTGAAAAACAAAAAAGAAAATCAATACCGCTTAAGTATTTTAAAGATAAAGGGTATTTAATAAAAGAAAACTACAATCCTAGATTGGATTACTTAAAAATTGTTGATAATTTTTTGGAGGTAAAATAATATGGCGAAAACAAAAACAAAAAGGAAATTAAAAAAGAATAATTTATTTATAATATTTTCTCTTATGTTTATTATTCTAATGATAGTAAGTTATTTTATTTTAGGATTATTAGTAACAGCTTTTATGGGCATAGGCATACTAATAATTCTTGGAATAGCGAAACTTATAGATAAAACTAGAAATAAACCTAAGCAGAAAAAAATAGTAAATACAATTTTAATAATTGTTCTTTCTCTTGGAATATTAGGAATGCTTGCTGGTATTGTCTTTATGATTTATATTGCAATATCTGCAAATCCTAAATTCGTTGTTGAAAACTTAGATAGTAGTGAACCAAGTGTTGTATATGATATTAATAATGAAGAATATGCTAAACTAGGTAGTGAGATGCGTGACAAAGTTACTTATGATGAACTTCCTGAAGTTTTAGTTGATGCAATAGTCGCTACAGAAGATTCAAGATTTTTCCAACATAATGGATTTGATGCACCAAGATTCTTCAAAGCATCTTTAGGTCAACTTGCTGGTAACTCTGATGCTGGTGGTGCTTCTACCCTTTCCATGCAAGTTATTAAAAATAGTTTAACTTCAAGTGTTGATACTGGTATTAAGGGAATAATAAGAAAATTCCAAGATATCTATTTATCAATCTTTAAACTAGAAAAAAATTATACTAAAGAACAAATCATAGAATTCTATGTAAATAATCACAATCTTGGTGATAACATATATGGTGTAAGTCAAGCCGCTAAAGCCTACTTTAATAAAGAGGTCGGTGACTTAAACTTAGCAGAAGCAAGTCTAATCGCTGGTATGTTCCAAGCACCAAACGCTTACAAACCAACTGATGAAGATAATATTGAAGCTGCTACTAAAAGACGAAATACAGTTCTTTACCTAATGGAACGTCATGGATATATCACTGAAGAAGAAAGAGAAATGGCAAGTTCTATTAGTATTGAAAGCCTAGTTAATTATAATGAAAGTGCTGCTGCATCAAGTAATAGTGAATATCAAGGATATATTGATACAGTTGTTGCAGAAGTTCAAGAAAAATATAATATAAATCCTTATACAGTTTCTGTAAAAATATATACAAACTTAGATAGAACAAAACAAAATGGTCTAAATAGAGTTATGAATGGTGAAAGTTATAACTGGATTAATGATGTTATTCAAAGTGGTGTTGCCGTATTAGATAGTGATTCTGGTAAAATACTAGCCATTGGAGCAGGAAGAAATAAAAAAGGAGTCAACACCTTTAACTATGCAACCGATATGGTAAGACAGCCAGGTTCAACTGCTAAACCACTATTTGACTATGGTCCTTTAATTGAATATAACAATGCCTCTACTTTTGGATATAATGATGGTAATGATAACTACAGAATGTTTGTTGATGAACCTTATTCTTATACTAATGGCAAAGAAATAAATAACTGGGATGGTAAATTCATGGGTAATATGACAACTAGAAGAGCATTATCATTATCAAGAAATATTCCAGCTTTAAAAGCTTTCCAACAAGTAGATAATTCAAAAATAATAGAATTTGTAGAAAAATTAGGAATTGAACCTGAAGTAGAAAATGGTAAAATTCATGAAGCTCATGCTTTAGGAGCCTTTGATGGAGTAAATCCATTACAAATGGCCGCTGCTTATTCAGCATTTTCAAATGGAGGATATTACAATGAACCATATTCTGTAAACCGAGTAGTTATAAATTCTACTGGTGAAGAATATGAACATGAAAACGAAAAAACTAAAGTTATGGAAGACTCTACCGCTTATATGATTACAAGTATGCTTGATGATACTAGTATCACTGGTGGAGGTGCCATGGATAAAGTTGCTATGAAAACTGGTACTACTAACTTCCCAGAAGAAATAAGAGAAAGATATGGTATGGCTGATGATGCTATTAGAGATTCATGGGTTGTAGGATATACTACCAAAACAACAATCGCTATGTGGTATGGATATAAAGAAACTAATGAAGAAACTGTCGCTCAAGGTTACTATTGTCATAACACCGCTGGTACAGTTCAAAGAGATAGATTATTTACAGCAATTGCAAATGAAGTATTTGAATCTAATAAAGAAGACTTTACAATGCCTGATAGTGTTGTAAGAGTACCTTTAGTAGCAGGTAGTTCTACTGCAAGAATAGCAGGAACAGGATATACTGGTAGTACTATATATGAATATTTCAAAAAAGATCATGAACCAAAAGGAAGTCAAGAAACAAGTAATTTAGCAACACCTACAGGATTAACTGCCACATATTCAAATGGTAATGTAAAACTATCATGGAATGATGTTAATCCAGGTAATGTAGATTCATCATATGGTGACTTTGGATATAATGTTTACTTTAATAATACTCTACTTGGCTTTACAACAAATACTAGTTATACAGTTAACAATCCAAGTAATCCTTATGGTACATATAAAGTAGTCGCGACATTCCAAAAATATGACGGATTAAATAGTGACGCTGCTACATATGAATTAAAGAAACAAAGCAGTAATTTAAGAATAACAGCAAGTACTATAAACGTAGAAACATTTAATATTAGTGATATAACAAACTATGTAACTGTCTTAGATGATTCTACCAATGTCACGAGTGAGACAAGTAACTGGACATTAGTAAGCATTTCTCCAAATATTGGAACTTCTATCTCAACTATTTCAACTGCTGGAACTTACACATTAAAATATAGATTCACATATGATGGAGAAACAAAGGAAACAGGAAGTATAACTGTTAATGTCACTGGTACTACTCCACCAAATCCAGGAGATGGAACTACAACCACTCCTCAAACATAAAAAGAAGCTAAACTAGCTTCTTTTTTCATATCCACATACATCTTTTAATTTACAATCCTTACAATTAGGAGATACAGCTTTACAATAATATCTACCAAAAAGTACTAATTGTAAATGTATTCTTGACCACTCTTCTCGGTCAAAAGCTCTTTTTAATTTTTCTTCTATCTCTCTTACACTATCTTTATCTTTAACAAGACCTAGTCGTTTAGAAACTCTTTCTACATGAGTATCAACAGCAAGAGCAGGGATTTTATAAAACTCACTGAAAAATACATTAACAGTCTTTCTACCTACTCCTGGAAACTCCTCTAATTTTTTTCTATTAATAGGAACAACACTATTATATTTAGATACTAATATATTAGCAATTTCTTTAATATAAAGAGCCTTTTTTCTAAATGAACCTATAGGTCTCAAAATATTTTCCAAATCATTTATATCAGCTTTACTTAACTTTTCCAAATTATTATACTTACCAAATAATATAGGAGTCACACTATTAACTCTCTTATCAGTAGTTTGAGCACTAAGAACAATAGCAATTAATAGTTGATAGTCATTATTATAATTAAGTTCACATACAGGATTTTCAAATAATTCATTTAAATAATCCCTAATAACATTAACTCTTTCACTCTTCTTCATCTTCATCAAACCAATCATAATCAAATAATTCTACAGGTTCTTTAATTTCTTTCTTCTTATTATTTAAGAAATGTCTAACCTCTTCCCCTGTCTTTAACCCTTTCTTATCCCATTCATATAAAATTTTATCAATATATCTAATACTTGAAACGCCATTTAACATTGCTTCTTTTACTGCTTCTATAATAATATCACTACTAAAATTACTAGACCAAGCTTTAATAAATTCTATTTCACTAGGACTTAAAGTTCTGCCAAATTCCTTCTCTATTGCTGAAAAAACATTACTATCAACTTGCTTTTCTAAACTATTATTATCCTCCAATATAACAGCAGCAAGTCTTTCATAAAATAAACTTAAATCAACCTTTTCTTCAACAATTCCTTTATCATTTTTCACTGTACTTATCAATAAAAGTTTTTTATCACTTAAAGAAGAAATAAGTTCTAGGACTTTAATTGTATCATAACCAAGTTCTAAAGCAATTTGTGAAGGATCAAAAAGAAATAAATTACCTTTCCCTCTCAAATACATAAGAAAAATAAATTCTTCTAAGCTTATATTTAGCGCTTTATATCTTCTATAGAAGTCTAAAGGTACAACTATATTCCCATCCATTAGTAAATTAATTAGATGCTTCTCTCTCATTAAGTTCCTCCTTTTTTACTACTAAATTAGTATATATCCTTTTAACTGCAAAAAGCAACTTATTTCTTTCATTATCAACACTACCATTAAGAACTTCCTTTTCTAACACTTTCCAAATATCACTTAAAATAGGATCTTCTTTTATATTTAAGGAATTCATAATATCATAAGAATCTATTAATATATCACTTCTTTTATGAATATTCATAGATTTATATACTTTCATTACTTTTCTTTTATTTATACCTAAAATCTCAGCTGCTACACTACATACATATAACCCGTAATAATAAAGCTTATCTTTACTGAGTGGACTATCATTCATAACAATTCTTATTTCTTTCATAAGTTGTAATTCATTTCTTGTAAAAGGATATATATCATCAACATTTAATACTGTCCAAACACCAATAACTTGACTGCAATTCTTAACTTTATCTAAGTTTTTAAGTTGTAATACATCCTCAAAATTTAAAAACTTTAGTAGATTAAGTCCTATATCAATATTAACACTACTAAATATCTTATCAAGCTCTTCTTTTTTTCTATGAATTGACAAATTTTTAAGTAAATATTTATTTTCTTTAATCGCTTCAACTACTGCTGAAGAAAGTTCAAATTTTAAAGTAGTAGCAAACCTAACAGCTCTTAATATCCTAAGAGCATCAGTCGCAAAGGACTCCATAGGATCAATTATTGTTTGAATAATTCTTTTATTTATATCCTTTTTAAAGTCTAATAAATCAATGATATTTCCCTTTTTATCCATACATATTGCATTAATTGTAAAATCTCTTCTTTTCAAATCTGTAATTAAGTCATTAACATAAGTAATCTCTAAAGGGTGTCTATTATCCAAATAATAGTTTTCTTTCCTATAAGTAGTAATTTCAAATTTTATATTATTATAATATATAGTAACAGAACCATACAACTCATTATCAACATTTGCATTAGGAAATATTTTAATTAAATCCTTAGGTTTAGCATTAGTAGTAATATCAACATCATTAGATTTAATTCCCATTATATAGTCACGAACAAATCCTCCTACAATGTATGCTTCATAAGAATTATCTTCAATTATATTTAAAACTTTTAAAGCCGTATCTAACATTACTTTATCACAACCTTTTCCATATACATTTTATCATCTATTAAGATATTTTTAAAGTAATCACTATTACTTGTTCTGTTAATCTAATGTATATACTCTTTCCATAATAACAAAATCCATAATATTAAAAACAAAATATTAACAACATAAAATTTAATTTTTAAGGTTTTATGTCTAAAGAAAAACATTGCAAATAATGCCCCTAAAGTTCCTCCAAATATACTAAACAAAAACAGAATTTTTTCACTAATTCTATAATAATGTTCAAAAGCAAGAAATTTATCTACTCCATAAATAATAAAAGTTAAAATATTAATAACAATTAGATATATTATCATAAAGAAAAAAAGCCATATAGGCTTATTTTAGTTTACTGCATCTTTAAGAGCAGATCCTGCTTTAAATGAAACAGCATTTCTTGCTGCAATACTAACAGTCTCACCAGTTCTAGGATTACGTCCTTCACGAGCAGCTCTTTCTGAAACACTAAATGTACCAAATCCAACTAATGTAATTTTATCTCCATTAGCTAAGGCTTCAGTAATAGTTTCACAGAAAGCATCAATAGCACGAGTTGCATCAGCTTTAGTTAAACCAGCTTTTTCTGCAACAGCTTCAACTAATTCTACTTTTTTCATTTATAATACCTCCTATTAATTTAAGCATATATCTTGCTTACATAATAAGAATAGCATGAAAGCCTTTCTAAATCAATGATTTTTACTGATTTTTACATCAATTATTTGGTATTTGTAGTACTTGACCAATAGAAAGTAAATTAGATGTTAAATTATTTAAAGTTTTAATAGCATCAACTGTAGTTCCAAATTTATTAGCAATACTCCATAAACTATCACCTGAGGCTACTGTATAGGTAGTATAAGTAGGATTAGTTGGAAAATTAGAGCCTGCTGTAGGAATAATTAGTACTTGTCCAATTGAAAGTAAATTAGATGTCAAACTATTTGCAGATTTTAAATTATTAACAGTAACACCAAAACGATTTGCTATACTCCATAAACTATCACCTGAGGCTACTGTATAAGTAGTAGGAACTGTTACGTTATCTTCACTATCTTCTAAATCATCTCCAGCACTGATTCCAGGTATAATTAATGATTGGCCTATACTTAAAGTATCACTAACTAAATCATTAGCATCTTTTATCTCTTGTACAGTAACTCCAAAACGTCTTGCTATACTCCAAAGACTATCTCCTCTTCCTACTGTATAATAAAATACTGCCCCATTTTCTTCACCATTATCTTCTTCATTAGTTCCTGGAATAAGTAAAACTTGTCCTACACTTAAAGTATCACTAGTTAATTTATTAAGATCTCTTATTTGTTGAACCGTTACTCCAAATCTATTACCAATACTCCATAAGCTATCTCCCTTTACTACTGTATAAGGAAAAGATGGCCCTGTAATATTATCATTACCTTCATTACCATTACTTACACCCGGAATTATTAATACTTGTCCTATACTCAAGGTATCACTAGTTAAATTGTTAGCTTGCCTTAAATCATTAACACTTATTCCATAACGACTTGCTATACTCCATAAACTATCACCTCTTTGCACAGTATAAGTAACATTACCACTTGGAGGAACATTTCCATTATTACTTGGTATCCTTAAAACCTGTCCAACACTTAAGGTATCACTAGTTAAATTGTTAGCATCTCTTAAAGCTTGTACAGTTACTCCATATCTTCTAGCAATACTATAAAGACTATCACCTTTTACTACTGTATAGAAATTATTACTACTACCTTCAGGTGGAATATAAGTAACACCAGCGTACTCTGCAATCGCTCTAACTACTGCTTCTACATAATTTAATAAATCATTTTGTAATTTAACTCTATCATTAGCATTATCAATAAAACCATATTCAACTAATAATGATTGCATAGGAGAAGTTTCTCTAATAATATAATAATAATCTTTAGAAGGATCTTCAGGAAGTCTTCTCTGATAATACTTACGCATAATTTGTCCTTCACTACCTATCTCTTCTAAGATAGACTGTGCTAAAGTAGAATTATTACGTAAAGCATAAATAACTTCTGCTCCTTCTCCGCCACCTGCATTTATATGATTAGAAATAAGTATAGCATTACTACTACCTCCAAAAGCTTCATTAGCACGTCTAAGACGATCTTCTCTACTTAAATTCTCATCATAATCTCTAGTTAAAACAGCAGGTATCCCTAATTCTCGTAATCTATCATACATATATAGCGATGCTTCTAATGTAAAGTCTTTCTCTTGTAAACCATTAGAAACAGCACCAGGATCAGCACCCCCGTGTGAAGGAAGCAGAAAGTCCCAAATATTAAATATTATTCTAAAATTCAAAGTTCCATTCTATTTCAATATCTCTTGATTTAGTTTCTTTATCATAAACTCCTATATAAACCTTATCAATAAATTCATCTACTATTACTTTATTTAACTTACTTATATGTTTATATTTCTTTAAAATATCTTTTGCTTGTTTCTTATTATCAAGTCTCTGCTTTAAAGATTCTATTTCTTCATCTATTATAGAAACTCTTCTATTCATCTCTTCTATTTCTTTAGTATAATCACTTGATAACATCTTAAACATATCTTCAGTTATTACAAAATTAGCTTTATCTTCATAAAGTTTTCTATAATACGTTTTCTCTTCTTCTATTTTCCTATTAAGTAAAACCTTTTCTTGTTCTAGTATCTGAATTTCTTCATCATTTGTATTTTTAGATTCTCTGATGTTATATTCATTTTCTAGCTTTTCTTTATCATAATAGTTATCTAGTAAATCATTAATAGCATTTAATAAAACTTCTTCTAACTCATCTAACCTTATCGCTTTATTATTACAACAATTATGAAATCTTCTAACACCCTTACATTGTAAATATGCTCTTTTACCATCCTTTACATTATAAACATTTCTCATAAATACCTTTTTACAGTTAAGACAATACACTTTTTTACTTAAGAAATGTATTTCACCTGATTTAATAGGGCATTCATGACTAGCAAGTCTTTTCTGTACCTTTTCCCAAGTATCTTTAGAAATAATAGACTCATGAGCATTTTCTATTCTACACCAATCTTTTTTAGGTACAGTTTTAAACTTATGAACTTTATATCCTAAAGATGTTTTTTTACCCTGTACTAAATTACCAATATATACTTCATTCCTAAGAATTTTTGCAATTGTATCATTAGTCCAACGCACACTATCATAATCGCAAGTTCCAGATACATACTTACTTCCATTTTGCTTTTTATATAAAGCTGGTGTTAAGACGTTAGCATTATTTAAATATTCGCTTATCTTATAATACCCATAACCATTCTCATACATTTTAAAAATATCTTTCACAACTTTACTAGCGACAGGATCAATAACTAACTTATGTTTATCTTCACTACTTCTCATATAACCATAAGGTGCAAAACTACCCATAAATAAGCCATCTTCTCTTTTATTCTTTAATGATTTCTTAATATTTTGTGATAAGTCATCTAAATACCATTCATTTATTAGCCCATTAATTTGTCTTGATTTCTTATTAGATTCAATATTAGTATCAGCATTATCCACAATACTAACAAATCTAACATTCCATAGGGTGAACTTATTATGTAAGTATTTTTCTATTATCTCCATGTCTCTTGAAAACCTAGATTGTGTTTTACATAAAACTAAATTAATTCTACCACTTTCACAATCTTTAATTAATCGTTCAAATTCAGGTCTATAAGTACCTGCCCCAGAGAAATCATCATCAGAATAAATATCTACAACATCCCAGCCTTGCTTAAGAGCATATTTAATACACATACTCCTTTGATTTACAATACTATCACTATCATCATTCTTATTAGCTTTAAACCTATCTTCATCAGATAATCTACAATATACACCTACCTTTTCTATCATAGCCATTCCTCCAATTTCTTTAAAGAATGACTACAAACACTTTTAAATACAAACACATTATAACTCATTTTAAACTCTATTTAAACTAGAAGTATTATTGTTTTCTAAAATAAGTATAATATTTAACCATTTTTTATTAAATATATCTTTCAATTCTTCATTCGTTTTAGTATCACATTTAAACCTATATTTTACATTATATTTTACCTCCATTTATCTAACCCCCTTTTATTATTAATTATAAAATATGCCTCCTCATTAAATCATCTCTCTTTCTATAAATCTTTTAATAGTTCATTCATTTCTTCTATTTCTTCTTTAGTTGCACTAAGACTATTACACATTTCTTTCTGTTCTAACCAAACAGGAATAATTTCTTTATTTTTATATTTATTATTATTTTTCTTATAATTATTATTTATTTTATGATAGCAATTACTTTCTATGGATTTATCGCAAGTTTCTGCTACTCTATTAGAAGTTTTTGTTGGTATCTTTTCCTTATTTAGATATATTTTTCTTCTTCCATTATCAGTTCTAACAAATATATACTCTTCTAATTTCAATTTAGATAAAGCAAGAGTTACTGTTCTAACTGATATATTTAGGTTATCTGCAAAATACTTATTACTAGCAAAACAATAGTTATTTTTTAAGGTAAGTGACACGATAAGCCCCATAAGTAATTTTTCTGTACTTGATAAGTTCTTATCACTTAATACTATTCTTGGAGTTATGCTAAAAGTACAATCTAATTGCATAGTTTCCCTTTCTTAATATAGGGACTTTCTTTAACCATTATTATTTATTCTATATCTCTTATAGAAAAGGTACTAACATAAGCCTCTAATCTTACTGTACCTCTTAACTAACGTCTTTAGACCCTTTAGTTAAGTTTTACGGTGTACATACCGTTATCATACTCTTGATATACTAGATATTTTCCCTGTTCTAGTTTTTCAAGATTTTTTCTCAAACCCTTATTAGTAATTCTAACAGTCTGTTGTATCTCGCCTACATTTATATCTGTAAAGTATCTATTATACCCTTTAGAATAAATATAAGTATAAATGTACTTAGCTTCTTTTGGAATAGATTTATCTTTCCAAATCGCTTGTACTACTCTAAACTGACTCTTAATCATTCATATGTTTCCTCCTTTCTTTGATGAGTTTTACATCAATTCGCTAATACTATAACATTAAGTATTGAGTTTGTCAACACTATAATTACTATTTTGTTGATTTTTACATCATAATATGTTATAATTTCTTTATCAAGAAAAAGAGGTGTAATTTAA
This sequence comes from uncultured Bacilli bacterium, assembly GCA_944358355.1. Lineage (GTDB taxonomy): Bacteria > Bacillota_I > Bacilli_A > RF39 > UBA660 > Onthousia. The sequence continues at coordinate 20,561 of CALVQY010000001.1, forward strand.
TGACGAAGAAAAACACTACTGAACTAGGTAAATATATAAGTGAGGCTAGAGAAAAAGTTGGTATTTCTCAAAGAGAACTTGCTCGTAGATCTAATATGGACTGTGCAGAAGTATCACGTATTGAATCTGGGAAAAGAAAGAAACCTAATATTTTATATTTAAAAGGAATCTCTGAAACATTAGGATTAAGTTTAGTAAAATTAATGAAATTAGCTGGCTATAATGATGTAGAAATAAATTGGGGAAAAGATTTTAGTGATAGACGTTCTACTGCTGACTATCAAGCCCAAATAAAGTCTTATGAAAAGTTTTATTTTGATGTTTTAGATGATATAGAACAAAGACGTAAAAACGACTTTGCTTGTAAAGGAATAATAACTGATTTAATAGGCAAAATAGAAAATAAAGGACTTTCTAATGATGAAATATTAGAAAGCCTAAATGAAATATTAACAACAATAAAACCTAACTTAGAAAAATTTGATAAAGCAAAATATCCTAAATTTGATAGAGGTGTATTTCCTAAAATGGAAATTAATACCAATACTAAATTAAATACACTTGTAGGAAAATTTACAGATAAAGAAAAATAACCTTTTTGCTTTTTAGCAATAAGGCTATTTTTATGCAACAATATTATATTGTACCTCTTTGTAATATGTTACTAATTGGGGTTTCAAAAGGAAACTACCTTTGCCCACATTCGTTATTGGCTCTGCCAATATCGTAGTGGGTTACTAAAATGGCATTTTAGTCCATTCTAACAAATCATATTTTATAATTATTTTTTTATAATACTCTTATCTGCGTTTTTAATCATGCTAGTTGACAAAGGTTTTGTTAAAGGTTCAGTGTATAAAACATCCAAACTATGTAAAGCTCTAGTCATAGCTACATATAATAACTTCATATCATTTTGATTAGTTGAAGAATAGAACTGTTCTGATGCGTTAGTAATAATCACACCATCAAACTCTAAACCTTTTGACAACTCGCTTGTTAAAATACATATACCACCATTATATTCAGAATCATCACTTGTTATTAAAGTTGTATTAAAGTTTTCATTATCTAAATATAATTTTATTTTTGCACAATCTTCAACATTTCTACATATGATACCAACAGATTTATAATCTTTATCTGAATATTGATATAATAATTCAGATATTCTCGTATTTATATCTTGTGTTTCTTCCTTCATATACTCAACTTCAGTTCCTGTTCTTATAACAGGATTTGCTTCGCTCATATTTAAATATCTTAAAATCTGATTTGCTGATCTTGTTATTTCCATTGTTGTTCTATAGCTCTTACTTAGTTGTAATATTTCACAATTAGAGTTAAAAATCTGTTTTTGAACATCTTCCCAAGAATCTACACCACGGCTTGGATATATTGATTGTGCTAAATCCCCAAAAATAGAAAATGTAGCATCACTAAAAATCATTTTTAAAATATAATAATGAAACATACCTAAATCTTGAGCTTCGTCAACAATAACGTGAGCATATTTTTTAAATACTTCTTGTTGATTTCCATTATTTAAAATATCAATATACATCAAAGATGGCAAATCTTCAAAATAAAACTTTTTCGATTTAATAGAGTTTAAAGTCTGTTTCTTAAGCAATTCAATTTCATCATGGCTTAAATTTTCTATGCAACTAACATTAGATACAAATTTTTTATATAAATTTAAAGTTGTAATTTTCAAAGGTTTAAAATAGTTTTTAATAGTTTTAGAACATCCTGTTTTTAATTCTTTCTTTATTTCGTCCAATTTATTCATAATATTTCTTTTTTCTTCAGACCCATTTGGAAGAGTAGATAACTCATCTTTATATTTTGATCTTACTAATTCATAAAGTCGCTCATTATCTTCCTTTATTTTTTGTATTAAAATTCTTTGTATATTAGTAGCTGTCACAGAAAAGCCATTAATATCTCTAAAGTATGACTTTATACTATCCTCTGAAATTATTTCCATGCCATCGATTTCAATACCAGAAGAGAGAGAATTATTAACATATGTAGATATATATGTATCAATTGCATTTTTATAATCAATTGATGTTTTTGCTTTTAAAACCTTTATTTCATTTTGATTATTAATCTTTTTAGAATTAATAATACTTATTTTATCATCAAAAAAATATGTTGAAAAATCATCAAAAGTAAATTGACTAATATTTTCAGTATCTAAATCAGGTAATAATGCTGAAATATAATTTAAAAAATACTTATTTGGGCCTATAATAATGAAATTTTCAGCTGTATATTTATCTTCATTATATATAAGATATGCAGCTCTATGTAAAGCTACTGTAGTTTTACCACTACCAGCAACTCCTTGTACAATAATATTATCATTAAGTGGACGTCTAATAATCGCATTTTGTTCAGCCTGAATTGATGCAACAATATTTTTTAATCTTGCATCTGCATTAGTTGTCAAAAAAGGTACTAATAACTCATCATCAGTAACTAAATCTGTATCCCTTACGCTAACTAACTTACCATCTTTAATAAAGATTTGACTTTTTAAATTTAATTTTCCTGTAATAATACCTTCAGGTGCTTGATATTGAACATTACCAATACTTTGATCATAATATAATGTACAAACTGGAGTACGCCAATCGGTAGTTAAAATATTATTGTTTTCATCTGTTATAGTTGTTTTCCCTATATATATTTTATTATTATTTTTCGAACCATCTCTTTGAAAATCAATTCTACCAAAATAAGGATTTAATTCTAAATTTTTTAATTTAGATAATCTTTTAATAATCATATCCTGTAAATGTTTAACTAAATCTTCATCTCCCCATTTTACTTCAGCATACCTTCCTTTATATTTATTAGGTATCTCTTCAAATTCTTTATTTTGATAAACTTTTTCCTCTTCTATTCTTTTTTGAACTTTTAATAAATACTCTTTTTCAATGTTAAATCTTTCATTATCTTTCATTACATATTCCCCCTAAAAATCATACTACAATTCTATAAATTCATTATTATAAGCTTTCATTATCATATCTTTTGCTAAAATATCAATATCATCTAAATCTTCAATTTTAACTTTTTTAATCTCATAAAAATTTTCTTCGCAACATCTTTTCAATTCCTCTCCTCCTAACATTGGTGTTCCTGTTACTATTTTACAACTAAAAAAATGTGCAATTGAGTCATTTCCTTCATCTACTCCTAAATACCCAATAATATCAACATCCACGGAAAACTCCTCTTTTAATTCACGTTTTACATTTTCTTCCAAAGTTTCACCTTGCTTTATCCCACCTCCAGGTATTACATAGTATTCTTTTATACTTCCATCCTCTTTAATTCTCCTTCTAAACATAGCATACACTTTATCACCATCTATTATAATACCACGCGCACTTACTCTTTTTTCCATTGTTTATCCTCCTTTAATTCTTCACTGATTAATGCCAACACAGTTTCACCAAAAAACAAAATATTATGTTGGACTTCTATAGGGTTTTTAATAGCATAGATTATATCAAAATCTGCTATTTTTGTCAAAGTGTTTATCTTTCCAATTTCTTTCAAATATTTTTTCAAATCATTAAGTACTCTTTCATATCCGAAAGAAAATATTCTCTTTGTATTTAAAAAACATTTTATTAATACAAGTAACTTTTTTAAATACTTTTTATCAATACTAACTTTATTGTTAATTATATCTATATGTAACCTTCTACATTCGTGTAATACATTAGGCAAATTTTCTGTATCATTTTGTACAATATAGCTATAATCAATTTTATTTTTTATAATTTTTCCATATAAAGTTGGATTTACTTGATAGTTTTGTTTTTCATAAAGCATAACTTTTGTTTTACCATCTATCCACCCAGTATTAAATTCGTTTTTTGAATATACTGTTAACCCTATATGAATTTTAAATTTTTCCAATTTTTTAGTAAAAATAACAACTTCATTTACTACATATTTATTCAATATTATATATATATCTATATCTGAACAACCAACTACAATTTCATTTTTCCCACCAGAGCCTCCTAAAATAATGCAACTAAGATTATCCTTGAATTGATTAATTGCTAATTGCACTGTAGCTTTAATAGTTATTTTATATTCTAATGGAAAATTTATATACTTATACTTTTTTAAGATACTATCAATTTTAATAGAGATATTATTAGATTTTTCTACTATAATTTTATCAATCAAACCCTTAAGAGAAAAATTTATATTTTCTTTTACATAAGAATCTAAATGATTATATTTTATATTTAATCTTTTATAAAAATATTCTACTATTTTTATTTTGTCTTCTTGTAAAATATTAGACTTTAAAAATAAATCTACTAAATTATAAGTGTGTAATATAAAATCATTCATTCGATTAATTTCAGATTGATAATCGTTCTTTGTTACAGCACTATTCTCTCTTTTTATATACTTATATAACTCTATATTATTTGAAGAAACTGTAGGAGAATTAAAAATTAAAATAGGCATCATCCCATAATCTTCATGTAATGTATTTTCCAAAAACGATAAATTTGTTTGACAGAAATTTTCTCTATTTATAACATATGACCAAGGTGTTGCAAAAATCCTATTAGATTCACAAAAATATAATAATGCTTTTAACCCATCTATATTATCAAAGTATGGTAAATCAAAACGACAATCATACTCTTTGTTTTCAACACATTGTACAGAGCATTTTAATAAATCAACAGGATATTGTTTTAAATAATTATCAACTTTAACTATTGAATTAGGCACTAACTCATCATCAGAATCTAAAAAAATAAAATAATCACCATGACATTTAGATATACCAATATTTCTAGCGACAGAAATACCCTGATGAGAAATTTTATAGTAATTAATTATTTTAGATAAATTATTTTGCCTAATAAATTGCAAAACAACTTCACTAGACAAATCTTCAGAGCCATCATCAATAATAACTATTTCTATATCATTAGACTGTTTCAAAACAGATTTAATACTATTTAATATGGTATTTTCTGAATTATACATAGGAATAACAATACTATATCTATATTTCATTTTTTAACACCTTCATTAACCTTTTTTCATTAATTACATCTTCATTATTTAATATTTTAACACTGTGTTTTATTTCATCTAAACTATTAGGATTAGGACCATGAATTTGATTGAAAAATATCATTTTATATGCTGAATCATCATAAAGAAAATTAGCAGGAAATTTTTTTATATCAACCTTTAGTCCCGACAAATCAATATCATATAATGGTTTGTCAAAAGTTATATCATCTTCATTTAAAAATTTTAAATAGTATAAATCAGTATTACTTACATACTTTTTTCTTATATCCTTCTTTAATTGATATAATTTTTGTAATGATGTGGTTATATTATCATTATTTATATCATTTATATTAAAAAGAACAACAATTCCATTATTTTTAGGATAAATATGATAATAACCCATAATAGATGTGAGCAATTTTTTTCGAAGTTCTAAACAATTACCACTACTCATCATAACATCATATTCATATATCATAGATGCTATTTTTGTCCAATTATCCATATAATATAATTTAATACTTTTAATATTTTCAATATTAATTACATTTTTAAAATAATATCTAAGTGATACCTCATTGTTAAGAGCATCTGGTTTTATAATATTAATTACATTCATACAACCTCCATATTAGATAGCATATTTTCAAAAATCAATAAAACATTACTATCATTTTTGTTAAATAAATAATAAAAATATTCTACTAAATAAATTGAATAGAAATAATCATTATACTCCATTTCCTCTATATTAAATACACATAATAATCTCATTATAATATAATATTTAACATCACTACTAATACATATTTTATTTTTTTTTAAAATATTAATATATCTAAGAACATACTCTTTTCTAATATTACTACTTTTATATATACAATTTATCTCGATGGAGTTCATATTATTAATTATTATAAAAGGCTCAAATAAAATATATTGTTGAAGTGCTTTTTCATGCAAAAAATAAGATTTAGAATGATATTTAGGACAAAAATAATTATCATAAAATAATGTAGATATAAACATAATAGCAAACTCACCAATTATACTATTATATCCAGCAGTAACCAAATCAAAAAAGCATGGTTTTATAGAAATATTTAAAGTATTAGGATCTCCTTGACTAAAAAAACACATTTTCTCATTTTCCTTTTCAAAATATTCAACAACTTCATCTATAATCATATTAATGCTTTTACATCTTTTTCCATTAATAAATATAATTTTAGAAAAATCATTATCATCCTTATACCATTTTTTTAGTCTATTCTTAATCCTACCTTTAAAAAATCTGTCATTTGCACTATAATCTAAAATTTTTGTATATTTTAAATTAATATCATAAACAGATAAAATATCATTCATTTTATTAATAACATTTATATTTATACTCGCTTCTTTATCATTTTTGACTAATAAATCATTAAGCAAACCTTTATTTTTTTCTACAGTATCTTCGTATTCATATATGATTACATACTTATTATCTTTCAAAAAGTTATAATATATCATCTTTTTTATAGGTAATTTATTTATTGCAAGTTTATATCCATTCAATTCATCTTGATAATCTGATTTATTAAGTACTTTATAAAAGTATTTTTTATCATTATAAATAAAATTTCCATTTATTGAATTATTCTGTTTATTAACAATAAATTTTAACTTATCCTTTTTCATATTACACCTTACACTAATTCATTAAACTACGACCACCATCTACAACAAAGATACTGCCAGTTGTATATCTAGAAAAAACCTCTAATATCGTTTTAATAAATACAGCTATTTCATCAGGAAGAAAAATCTTCTTGAGTGGAACTTTAGCTAGTGCCACTTCCTTTTCCTCCTTATTATAATTCCAAGAAGCATTCATATCTGTTTCTACTGCACCAAATGAAATTGCATTAATAGTAATATTTCTAGGAGCAAACTCTAATGCCAATTCTTTAGTCAAAATTTCCAAGGCACTTTTTGAGGAATCATATGCATATTTATTTGTTCTAGGTACATTTGAATGTATTGAAAGTACATTTAATATAAATAAGTTTGACTGTACATATTTTGTAACCGCCGATATACAATTACAAGTTCCTATATAATTATTTTTCATTATATATAAATAATCTTTATCGTTATAATGTGAAAAATCAGATATCATTTGTTTAGAAGCATTATTTACAAGAATATCTATATGTTGTCTTTCACTATATATTTCATAAACTACTTTATCTACTTCTGCATAACTCGATATATCACATTTTTTAAAAAAAATATTTATAGAATCAAAATATTTTACATTTGAATCATCTGTATCTAATATATAAATATAATTATCAATCGATAGTAATTCAGCTACTGCCTTCCCAATACCATTTGCTCCACCAGTTATGATAATAATATTATTACGTAAGCGACTCATTTATATCCACCTCTTTGCCAAAAAGGTTTGGTGATATAACCAAACTTAAAAAATATAATAATAACATACTACATTTTTGTCAACATTTTTTTTAACAATTAGTTACCTAATAAAATCATCTAATTTTTTATCTAAAATAATAGATAATTTAACTAGCTTTTCTAAAGGTATCATCTTAGTACTATCATTCTCACTTTCAAATCTCTTATAATGATTATGATTATAATCTAAAAGTGCTGAAATATTCTCAGTAGAATATGGATTAATAGATGTATTTAAGTTTTGTTTCTTAAACTCATTATATTTTTCTAAACGAAACTTCTTAATATTTCTACAAATATTAACATACATTTCTTCTTTATTTACATTTTGTAATAAATCTTGTAACTCTTGAAAACTATGAATAGCCATTTTACCACCCTCTCATTTAATTATGACATTTTAGAGTTTTTAAAATAGCCACATATTCACGCAATTAATGTATTGAAAAGTAAATAATTAATGATATAATTAAAGTGGCACAAAAAAAGAATATATAGCATATTCTTATCGTCTTGGAATACGATGATTAACAACTGGAGTTCTTTCTACAAATAATTGTTCTAAAGATACTCCAAGAGTATCAGCAATATGTCCAATATAATCTATTCTCGTATTACGTTTAGCATTTTCTATATTAGAAACATAAGTAGGAGTAGTCCCAAGTTCATCTGCAAAATCTTCTTGAGACCAATTCTTTTTAAGTCTAAAATAAACTATATTATTCGCTAATATTTTACGAGCTTGATTTTCATAATGTTTACTCTTAATAACCATCACATCTTTTCTTTTTAACTTACTAACATTGTAATAAGTTTATATTCTTTAAACCATACTAACTATGTAGTAAGTTATAATTACATATTAATAAAAAAGAAAAGAGATAAATGACGAATAGTGCCAAGAAAGTAGGAAAAGAAAGGAAAGATATGCCAAAAATTAATGAGTTAAATAACTATATATCAACTATTACAAATAACTTTAATAATACCATCTTAAAAATTAAAGATATTGAATATCATTATTACTTAGATAAATTACTTACTACTGAATTTAATAATTTAAAAGAAAAAGATAAAGAGTTAATTTTGGAAGAACTAATTAACTACTATCTAACAGAAATTAAAAATCTTAAATCTCAAATTTCTTTAAAAGAAATATCAAAACAGGTTAATGATATAATTGACTTTTTCAATTTTCATAAAGACGATTTAAAAGATAACATAGACTATTGCTCTATTATTGAAGAAGCAGAAGATATCGCAAGTGATCTATATTCAAAGGTAACTAATGTTAATGATAGGAATATAGAATTGCCTATAAAAATTACATTTTTAAAATCCTACTGCATCAGTAGTAATATAAAAGATAATGATATTATAAGAGTACTTACATGGATAGTTCTAAAACTATCTGTTATATACCACTGTTTGCCCAAACAGGCAATTAATTGTAGTAGATAAAATTAATATACATCCTACTTTCTTTAACTAGCATCTATAAAAGTATGCTAGTTTTATTATAAACTTAATTCATCATCGTTAGATATATCATAGCCGTCATTATAATTTATACCTACATAATCAAATAGTTCATCTTCTTTACTAGTATTATTAGCAATATCATAAACATCATCTTGATTAAAGTCATTATTGTCATAATAGTCCTTAATTTCGCCTGTAACAACATCTTTTGTAATTTCATTACCAATTTGTAATAACTTTCTAAAAAATGTCTTTATCGCCTTTAAAATAGCATTAATATAATCTCTTAACTTATTATTCTCTATTATAAGGTTACTATTTCTAGTTTTAAGATACTTTATTTCTCTTTGATATTTTTTGTTTTCTTTATCTAAAGAATTATAACTATTTACATAACTATTAATAACATTAAATACTTGCTCTATTTTAGGCTGTAACTCTTTAACCTTTTTAGTTTCCATAATAACCATATTCATAGTATCAAAAGTATCTTTTTCAACAACAATATGTTTCTTATCAAAAGGAATAGTTTTAGAAGTTTTCATTTGTTCTTCTAACTTATTCATAGCCTTATCTAATCTTTCATTTCTAGTATTTAAGTTCTGTTCCAATTTTCTATTAATATTCTTATAGTCTTTAATCTTAATGTGCTTTCTATCACTACCTTTAATACCACGTTCTAAATCATAACCTTTATCTATTAATCTTTTATGATATTTATCTTGTAATTCTGATAAATGAATATTATCTTTAATATATTGTTTCTTAGATATAGTATATCTTTCTGTTTTAGTTCTATTATCAAACTTTCTAACTAAAGGAACAACTACACAATGAATATGAGGTGTTTTCTCGTCCAGATGAATTACACTATGTAAAACTTGTTCTTTTTTATAACCCAAATCTTCATAAACAAATTCCATACAAGTATTAGCCCACTCTTTTATATCATCTATTGTCATATTATCAAAAAATTCAGATGTAGCAGTAAATAATAATTCATCTGCAACTACATTTCTTGACTTATCTAACATCTGTTTAAAAGTTTTCTTTCTATCTTCACGTTCTGTTTTCATTCTCTCATCATGTTCTTTTTTATATTCTTTAGTTAAATTATAAAAACCCTTAACATATTTATCTGTCAAGGATACTAATTCAATATTATTCTTACTTAAATTTTTATTTATATCAGGATTGGAATTATAAGCTTTCTTCTCCCTTTTATTATGAGAACCTATTTGTGCTAAATCATTTAATGTAAAAATAGGCTCACTTCTAAATATTGCATAATTTAAATTTATAAATATCTACCTCCTCTTAATAATACAATTAATAAATATTATTTATTATTAACCAACGGTTCATACTGCTGTAATGAATTAATTCTATATTCTACTAATTTATTAATTTTTAAACTATTAACATATAAATTAAATTCAACTTTATATTCTTCGTTCATTCTTTTATAAAATAATTCCCATATTTCTAAAAACCATGACCACGTATTTTCATCAATCTCATTAGATAAATCAGGAACTAAATAATTATTATTTCTACAAATCTTAATAAATTCTTCTTGTACTATTTCTTTATCATTATCAATAAAACGAGAATCCAACCATTCTAATAAACTACAATCATATTCTAAGTTCTTAAAAGTTTTCTCAATATTTAATAATTTATCACTTAAGTATTTTGTTTTAATCTTGTCATTATATTCAATTGCTAAATCACTTAAAATTTTAGATTCTTTAAACTTAAAACCAAATAACTTTATTTTATTCTCATAAATACTTTTATTTACATCATAATAATTCTTAAACATAATATCGAAAAAAACAGAAGCTACTTCATCTAAATTTAGATTTAATTCTAATGCACTATTCCATATAAGTATTTCATAAAAATCATTAATAAATATATCTAATGTAATAAACTTATACTTACCATTTTTCATATGTTTATAAAGATTATTAATTTTGAAAGTTATTTTATCAATAGATAAATAAAATTTATCTTTTTCATTAGGTTTCTTCTCTTCCAAGTAACTATCAATAGTTTTATTTAGTTTATTTTTTAAATCTGCACTATATTCACATTTGTATATATCTAATATATAATTTAAAATACAGGTGTCATCATTATTACTAAATACAGAATTAAAATAATGATTCATAATTCTAGAATTAATTTCTTCATCAATTACATATTTAAAAGAATCATTATCATCTCTTTTCTCATCTGGCTTATAAACTTCTTCAGTACATTCAATAGCAACGGACATACAATTCTTCAGAACTAACAAATTAACTTTCTTATTTTCTTTTATTTCAACATAATTATTAATTACTTCCTTAAATAAATTAATTCCTTTTATTATTGTACGTAAATTTCTAATATCATGTTTTTTTATATAATCATTAATAAAAGGAGTTACTTCTATTTCTTCGATATAACTACATATTTCACTAGTTACTAAATTTCTTATAGATTCATCAGAAAATTTTTGTATTTTATATTCCTTTTCTATAATTTTTTCTTTAAACCTATTCCATTTTTTTCTATCACTATCAATCATATTATTTTCATCACCAATAATAACTATCTTCACTTTATTAAATTGTGAAAATTCCTCAATCATCCCCATAATATCTTCAATTAAAATATTATTACTTTTTCGTTCTAAATCATCTATTACAATAATTAATGATTTAGACTCTAATAAAGTACTATATTCAGATATCAAACCTTTTCTAGACAACTCAGGAGAATTTATGGTAAAGCCACAAATTGAAAAAGAAGCTTTAACATTTTTAACAAATTTATGTAATATTATTTTCTTTTTATTCAATGAACTTAACTTTTTAAACAACTCTCTTGCTACACTATTTTCAATAGAATCAAAACTAGTTTTTCCAAATAAAGTTATATATATAAAATTTTCATTATGTTCTTTTATATATTTATTTACATAATAACTCTTACCTATACCCCAAGGACCATTAATAAATATTTTCTTATAAGTATTATCATTATCTAATTGATTTAAAATTTCTAAAATAGCACTTGATTCCAACATAATCACCTCATTAATATTATACTACTAAAAAAGACACTTTTCTTACTAAAGTATCTCTTTTCCTTGTATTTATTAGCATTCATAGTCATTTCCCTATTTTTGGGATACTCCTATTCCTCCATGACCAGCATCAACCACAACACCTGTCACTATTCGCTCATTCATAATATTCACCTCTACATTAAAATATGTAAAAGGCCCTTTTTTGCTACTGTTTATAAACACTAAATTTAATAAAGAAAAATAACCTTTTTACTTTTTAGTAATAAGGCTATTTTATACAACAATATTATATTCTAACTCTTTGTAATTTGTTACTAATTGTGGTTTCAAAAGGAAACTCCCTTTGTCCATATTCGTTATTACATATACTCGAATTTACTAACTTATCTAAAAGTTAATTTTTATAATGCTATTTTAATCCAGCTTGTGACATTGTTGACAACTTTCCACCTTGGAACATTAAAACTACATTCGCTCCGACTCTTCCATTACCATTACATCCATAAGAAACTGTAACATATTGATCGCCAATACCTAAATCAGTAGTCCCAGTATTTGTGCATTGTCCACCAATAATATCCCATACTTGTTGTTCTGTCATTCCTGATGATAATTGATTATATTCATCTAAAGTTACAACAACATCTTTACTATCAGGATAAACATATTCAATATCTTCAACTTCATTAGATAAATCTTCTAGTTCTTCAGTACAGCCTGTTAACATTAATGGAACTAACATTAATGTTAGACTAAAAAATATTTTTTTCATAACCTCTCCTTTAATTAAACTAATATATTTCCATTTGCATCAGCTTTTTTACATAAACCAATAATAAAATCAATAAGTGCAATAAAACTTGGAATAAAAGTCCAACAGAATAATATAAATAGAATGCCTGTTCCTATTTTACCAGCATAAAACTTATGAACACCTATTCCACCCAAAAAGAATGCTAATAAACAGTACACAACTTTATTTACTGCTTTTGTATTATTTGCAATATATGTAGGTTGTGGAGCATTTTGATTATTACTTACATTTATGTTAATTCCTGAATTAGAATTATTATCTCTTTTTTCTTCTTTTTTTGTAACAATCAAATTATTTTCAGTTTCATAAATTTCTACTTCATCGCCAACATCTGGAGTAAAATTGATATCTGTTATTCTTACTTCTTTAATACCACCAGTATCAGTTCCAATAGAAACAATATCACCGTTTATTTTAATGATTTTAGCCATACAAGCAACTCCTTTCTTCATCATTATAACACATCTTTCAAAAAAATACCATTTTAAATTATATTTGTATAATTAATAATACTAGTATTCATAATAATATTAGTTAAAATATTATTAAGGAGGTCAATGTATGAATAATATTAAAGAGTTAAGAAAACAAAAAAATATTTTACAGACTAAATTAGCTTTAGATCTTAATTTAACTCAAGAAGCAATTAGTTCATACGAAACAGAAAGAGTAACACCAAGTGCAGATGTTCTTATAAAACTTGCTGATTACTTTAACACTAATATTGACTACTTACTTTGTCGTACTAAATATAATTTACCAATATCAGATATAAAACCAAATAATATAAATGAAGAACAATATAATTTATTAATTAAAATTAATAAATTATCAAAAATTGATATTGCCAAAGTTGAAGGATATATTGATTCTTTAAATTCCAAATAAATTAAAAAAAGTGCGAATGTTATCCATTTCACTTTTATATATTTTTTTATAAATACATTATGCTAAATTTCAATACTTTTAAAATCACACATAAATTCTAGTATAGAATTCATTACTATATGCTTTATCATATCTTTTGCCATTATATCAAAATTATCTAAATCAAAAACATTAACTTTTCTAATTTCATAATAATAATTAACAAAACATCTTTCTAATTCTTCTCCCCCAAGAATAGGAATACCATTAATTAATTTACATTAAAAAAAATGAGCAATAGAATCATGATTTTCATCAAAACCTAAATAACCTATAATATCAACATTTATTGATAGTTATTCCTTTAATTCTCATCTTAATGTTTCTTCTAAAGTTTCCCCTTTTTCTATTCCTCCACCAGGTATTACATAATACTCTTTAAAAGTTCTATCACCATTAACTCTTCTTCTAAAAATAGTATATACTTCATCACTATCAATAATAATTCCTCTAACACTAATTCTTTTACTCATTTTTCACGTCTCCTATATTAGATATTATTCCATTTATATTTCGTATATCTTCCACCTGATATTTTACTTACTTTACCTTCTTTCAATAATCTACTTAATATTCTCTCAATAGTTATTTCACTTAAATCTGGACATTTCTCTATTAGAAATGCTTTATCTATAGGAATAATATTCTCCTTAAAAATATTAATAATTCTCTCATATGATGTAACTTTTTTATTTCCTACAATATTAATTCTAGAATCAAATTCTTCATAAGCATTTAATATTATACCTAAATAGCACTCTACAAAATAAGAATAATCATTTTTATTATCATGCCAATTTATTGAACTTTTTTCTAATGTATCATAATAAGTATATTTTGTATTTTCAATTATTTTTTCTATACTTATATATTTACCTACTAAATAATCAGCTTTATATAGCAATAACAATGTTAATAATCTACTCATCCTTCCATTTCCATCATTAAATGGATGAATTGATACAAAATCTAATATAAATATTGGAATTAATACTAATAAATCACAAGTCTCACTTACTACTAATTCATTATAACTTTTACACAATTCTTCAACTGCTATAGGTGTCTCAACAGGAGACAATGGTGTAAATCTTATTTTTCTTTCACCATTTTCATTTATTTCTTCAATATAATTTTGTGAATTTTTAAATTTACCACCATAACTATATCCAGAATATTTATATAAATCTCTATGCAATTGTAAAATTGTATTTGGATTTATATCTATAAAATTATAGTTTTCATGTATTAAAGACAACACATCTCTATAACCTGCAATTTCCTCTTCATTTCTATTTTTAGGTTCAGTTTTTCGATTTACTATCTCTTTTAACCTTTTATCAGTAGTATAAATACCCTCAATTTTATTTGATGATGACGTACTTTGAATCTTGGCAATTTCTAGTAAAGTATCTAAAGTATCTTTTCTAGTTTCTAACAAAAAAGATTGTTTACCTTTATACTCATGAATTTTACTCATTAAGTTAATAATATTACTATTAGATATAACAGTATTATATTCATTTAATAAATTAAATTTTCTCAAATTGCATCTTTCCCCTTTCATTTGCATCATTATAGCATAAAATGATGCAATTATCAATGTGTTTGATGCAAATAAATTTACATGCAAAAAGACACTTTTCTTACTAAAGCATCTCTTTTACTTGTATTTATCAGCATTCATAGTCATTTCCCTATTTTTGGTATACTCCTATTCCAACATCTACAACAACACCTGTTACTATTCGCTCACTCATAATATTCACCTCTACATTAAAATATGTAAAAATCAAATCTATTTTATAATTAAATAAACTTATATATTTAATCTCTAACACTAACTATTTTTATATAACTATACCTCATAATTATATAATTCTAGTCATCAAGATTAGATGTAACATATATAGTAGGATACTTAACTCCAAAGCTTCTATGAGAAACTAATTCCTTTTTAATTTTTTCTTCTAATCTCGTAACTTGTCTAAGTGTAAGATTAGCATCCATCTCTATCATTAATTGTATCTTATAATATTTACCATAGCGAATTAAATAAAATTTAACTTTCTCTACTCCTTTTATATTTAACAAAAATTCTTCTATTTTCTTATAAAGTTCTAAATTATCTTCAACTTTACCTATTAAATTCATAGAATTATCTTTTAAAATATTAAAAGCTGTTTTAAATACAACAAATCCCATTACAAGTGCAACTACTATATCAACATATCTAAATATAACAATATCATCTGAAAATTGTAATAAAATAGTCGCCATAATAACTCCTATAGAAGAATATAAATCCATCTTTGATTCTTGATAAGATGTAATTAGTAACTGACTATTTATCTTTTTTCCAACTGAATAAAGAAAAAACAAAGTTATTATCTTAAGTATTAAAGCTGCAAATAAAACAAATAGTACTAAAAGTGATGGAATATGCCATTTACTAATAAAACCATTAACTACTATGAAAATAGATAATAGTAATAATATAACTCCTATTACTAAATTTATAATATACTCCATCTTACCAAAACCAAAAGGATGACTTTTAGTAGGACGTTTTTTAGATACTTTTATTCCAACAAAAGAAACAATATCAGTAATAAAATCACTTAATGTTTGCATTCCATCTGATATTAAAGATGCAAAATTAAAATAAAGTCCACCACCTATTTTTAAAATAGATATAAAGAAATTTATAATCATACTAAATACAAATACCTTAAATTCTCTTTTCATGCACAACCCTCTATACTTTCATATATATTAAAAATTAAAACTGAGTATTATAACGGACTCCTTTATCTTTTGTTTTTTTAGACATCTCATATAATGTAAGACACCTAAAGAAATCTGTACTCTTCTTATAATCATGTTCTTTAAGAAATTTTCTAAACTCTTTATTCTTATAACTAAGATTACAATGAATACCAGTACCAAAAGATATACCATCTACTGTAATAACTCTATTATACATATAAATAGGATTATTATCATCTATTTTAGAAAATGCACTCATAGAAATATCTATAACTTTAAACTTTTTATGAGTAAATACATCTTCATAAGTAACATAAGCATTATCAAAATCTATATCAGTTACTTTAAATAATCCTACATAAGACTCATTCATTGCCTTTAATAATTTAACTTTATCAGCATTTCTAAATTTATTCTTTTCTAAATATATCTCTGTAACTGAAGGTACTTCTTTTAAATTTTTATATACAAAAAGTTCAATTATTATAGAAACATCATCAGGATTATCAGAAGAAAGATCAAAACCCTTTAGATTTTCAAAACTACTAACTTCTCTATCCTTATTTAATTCACTTATATATTTACCAAAATCATATTTACCATCAAAAATATATGAAGCCATACTCTCTAAAATATCAGCATGAACCTTTCTATAATGATTATATTTCTTAATATGAGGTTTATTATCTAACATAAGTCTTCTCATATTAAACATCATATTTTCTAAATCTCCACCAAATAACTCATTCATAACTATCCCTCTTTCCTAACATTTTCAATTTCTATTGGCTTATAATTAATAACCTCTACTGATACACATCTATGCCTACTAGAATCAAAAGAACTATCAAGTTTAACATTATGAATATGTCCATGTATATTAATATAACCATTAGGTATCCCTCTATCTTCTAAAGGTCTATGAGATAATATAATTTTATATTCATCTAACCTAGTCTTAGTAGGAACAACTTCTAAACCAATATTATTATAAAAATTTATTGATTTACCATCATGATTACCTCTTACTAAATATATCTTTCCATTAAGTTTACTAAGAAAATCGCTTATGTTATCACCTAACAAAAAATCTCCTAAATGATAAACAATATCATCTTTATCTACAATACTATTCCAATTATTAATAATAGCATTATTCATCTCTTCTATATCTTTAAATGGCCTATTACAATATTTTATAATATTACTATGATTAAAGTGTGTATCTGCAATTAAATATATCTTATTCATCACTTACCTCATTAAAAATACTAAATAATCTATTATCAATAGTACTATTAACATCATCTAAATCAAATTCATCTATATTATAATCATTATCATCATCATTAAAAATTCTATCTAAATAATATTCTCCTCCACAATCTTCTACTATACCATACCCTTTACCAGATAAAACATAACATCTTTTAGAGCCATAATCTTCAATAACTTTACTAACTCTTACATTAAATACCCAGTTATCACCATAATCATAAATAACTTTAAATCTTTGTCCTTCTTTTAATTCTAAATAATTTATATATTTACTCATCTCTTCATCTTTTAAATATTCCTTCCCTCTTTTTAATCCATAACAATGTTCTAAATCTCCACTCATTGATAATATAATTGCCTCACATAAAGTAGAAATACTAATATCACTATCAATAGATATTTTTCTTTTTATTTCTTTTTCAAATCCTAATAATGATACATTTAATAGATAATGTTTAGGCTTAACTAATTCTTTTTTATAAGTTAAATAATTATCAATATTATAGTTTACCTTATCAATATCAAAATCTAATATATTATATTTTATATCTGAATAAGCATTAGAATTACTCTTTCTTGCAGATACTAAATCTTCAAGATAAAATGAATGATACCCTTCTAATAAACCATATCCCTTACCATTTATAACTTCAAAATCTTTATTAAAAATATCATCAGTAGTACTTTCTACTTTAATATAAATATCATAATCACATCTAAAATCATAGTTTAATAAAAGTTCATCGCCTTCTTCTAAGTATAAATCTTTAACAGTTAAATCTTCATCCATCATTTCTTCAAAATCGGGATCAAAAACACAACATCCAGGTCCTAAATATGCAAATTCATCATTAACAATCAATTGATATAGATGTTTACATTCCCCATTCATAGATAAAATCATATATTCACAAAAAGTTTGTAAATTCAAATTATCATTTACATTAATCTCCCTTGTAATATCTTTTTTAAACCCATCTAAATATACACTAAAACTTATTCCCATCTCAATACTCCCTATAATCTACTAACATTTCTTCTAAATACTCTTTTAAATCTTTATCTGTTTCCTTATCGATAAATTCTTCTAATTTTTCACATGCTAAGTCATAATCTTTTTCTTCATATAACTCTATAAGCATCTGATAAACATCAAACTTAACACTATAATCACAAGTTTTAAATTTTTCCTTAAAATACTCTATTCCTTCATTTATCTTTCTTTTAGCATTAAATAAGAAATCTTTAACATTTAAGAAAAGTGTTTCGTTAAAATCATTCAAATCAAAACTATCATAAAAGAAATCAACCAAATCTTCTAATAATACTAAATATTCTTTCTCTTTTGGTGTATGTTTATTAATCATTTCCATAAGTAATTTACTATATCTTTCAAAGAATTGATATAAACTGTAATGAATAGATACTTTTTCATCATAATCATTTATAGTTTTAAACGAATTATTTTTAACAACTACTTTTATCTTATCAAAAGCTTCTTTCAAATAGTCAATATTAATTCTATTTTCTTTTAAATAATCTCTATTAATAAACATAGGTATTGCTTTATGTTTTAACACATTATATAAAAGTTTATCTATCTCTATATATTCCTCTTTATAAAAATCATATAAATCATACTCATCACTGCTAGTTTTCTTTTTAGGATACTCATCTAAACTCTTAGTAATATAAGACTGATAAGGTAAAAAATTACTTTCCTTATTAATACAGCATTTTTTATATTTTTTACCACTACCACATGGACAAGGATCATTTCTGCCTACTTTAAAAGGCTCTTTCATAATATTAGCTTCACTCTCTTCTTCTATAAAAGATTCAAGCATTTTTGAAACTTTATCTTCATCAAAAACATCTTCTCTATTATCAAAACATGCCCACCAACTCATCGACTTAATTGTATCATCAATAGGTTCAATTCTAACTAATTTATGTTCATAATTAAATATATAATCTACAAAGCTATCATAATTACCTATCATCATAGTATTAATAACTCCATAATAATACATTTTCTTAACTTCATTCATTAAAGAAAACAAATGAAGGCTTGCAATAACTTCCATAATATCAGTATAAATATCATCCATATCATCTTCATCATCTATATAATCATAAATATCAAGAAGTTTTAATAAATATTTTTCTACTACATCTTTTGTTGTTAATCCATTATCACAAAAATAGACATATGTCTTTAAAAAATAACCTCTTATATTTTCATCTATATTTCTATTTTCAATAACTTTATTTATAGAATCAAAATCTCCATCAAATACACTAACTATAATAGAAGATAAACTATCATAAGCCCAGTCACCTAACAAATTATAAAAATCATATTCTTCTTTACTAAATATATCTATTATTACTTTAAATAATCTCTTATCTTTAAATTCTGCTAGCAAAAAGACAGCATATACAACACTAAAAGGACATTCAGTTTCTTTATTTTTATCCATATTAGAAGCAAAAACCTCTAAATGACTCAATAAAGTATCACTAACTTCATCTTTATTCTTTTTAGCATATTCTACCGCTTCCCTAGCAAATATACTATCATTTCTATTAAATTCTTTAATAATATCCATACAAAAATCCTCCTTACTAAAAATAAGATAACATATTAACGTTATCTTATCAATTAAATAAATATAAGTTTTATGCTTTCATTAAAAATGCTAAATAACCTCTATAAGCTTCATAAATATCTACTTTACTGGTAACTTCATAAGGAGCATGCATATTTAAAACACCAACTCCTGCATCTATAACTCTTACATCATAATTAGCAAGAATATAAGCAATAGTACCACCACCACCGGCATCTACTTTACCTAACTCTGATATCTGATAACTAACATTATCACTATCTAAGATATTTCTAAGTTCTGCAATAAACTCAGCATCAGCATCATTACTACCACTCTTACCACGAGCACCTGTATATTTACAGAAAACTAAACCACGAGCTAAATATGATGAATTACGTTTATCCATAACACTAGCATAAAGTGGATCATATGCTGCATTAACATCACTACTTAACATCTTAGAATTAGAAAGAACTCTTCTAACACTAACAAAACTATCTTCACCTAATAAATGACAAATCTCTGCTATAGTATTTTCATAGAAACGAGATCCCATACCAGTAGAACCAACACTACCTATTTCTTCTTTATCAACTAAAATACAACATAAAGTCTTATCAGTAACCTCTGCATCTAAAAAAGCCATAAGTGAAGAATAAGCACAACTTCTATCATCTTGACCATAAGATAAAATCATACTCTTATCAAGTCCCATATCACGAGCACAACCTGCAGGAACAACTTCTATCTCACTAGATAAGAAATCATCTTCAGAAATATCATATTTCTCTTTTAATAAAGAAAGTACATTAGCTTTAACCCCTTCTTTATCCTCACCCTTTAAAGGCATATTACCAATCAAAACATCTAAAGCTTCACCTTCTATTAGTTTAGAAGCATCCTTCTTCATCTGTTCACTTGCTAAATGAGGAAGTAAATCAGTTATACAAAATACAGGATCTTCATCACTTTCTCCAATATTAACATCTATCTTAGTTCCATCTTTCTTAACAATAACACCATGCATTGCTAGAGGAATAGTAGTCCATTGATACTTCTTAATACCACCATAATAATGCGTATCAAAATAAGCAAAATCTGTATCTTCATATAAAGGATTAGCTTTTAAATCAAGTCTAGGAGAATCAATATGTGCTCCTAATATATTCATACCATTAGTAATAGAATCATTACCAATTATAAATAATATAACTGCTTTCCCTCTATTATCAGCATATATCTTATCCCCTGGTTTTAATGGTCTCTCTTCCTTAATATAATCCACAATATTGTGGAAACCTTTCTCTTCTGCACGTCTAATAATCTCTTTATTACATTCTCTTTCTGTCTTTGAAACAGTTAAAAACTTCTTATAATCTTCACCCATCTCAAACACTTTAGAAACTTCTACTGCATCATACTTCTTCCAAATATTCTCTTTCAACATAAATCATCCTTTCATATTTTAGTATAACACAAAACAAACAATTATATTTATAAATGATAATATTTCATATCTTCATTATATTCTTTTTCTACCACCTTAGCAAAAGATGTACCCATACTAATAGGATAAGTAGAAAGTAACCCATCATAGACAATTACCCCATCATATGGAAATAAAGAAGTAGTAACAATACAAGGTATATCATGATAAGGAATAACTTCATCTATATTAGAATTTAATCCTTTAATCATATAAACACGATCACTAGAAAGAAGTGCCGTATAGTCTTCTTCATATTTAGCAATAGTAAACATTCCTCTAATACCTTGTTTAAATTTACTTACTTTCTCTAAATCTTCACTATCAAAATTATGAGGATTATCTTTCAAATAAGCATCTATAATCTTTTCTTTATCTTCAAATAGATACTCTATAATTGGCATTAATTGATTAGGATCTAAAGATTCTTGCTTATATATTTTCTTAAGACTAGTATCAATATGATATTTATTATTAACATACTCTAACAATGAAAAATATAAGTTGTAAAAGCCTTTGGCAATATCATCACCTAAACAAGCATTTCTTTGTTTAACATAACCTCTATATTTTTTCTCTTCATATTCTTCTTTCTCTTTAAGTTTTTCTCTATATTCTTTAGGAGTCATCCCATTTAAAGCCCCTGAAGGTATCTCATCCATCGCTTGATCCATTAATTTAAAGAAATCACTTAAATCAACACCTTTTAAAGAAGGAATATCAATAATAGCATTTTTTAAATACTCTCTATCATTATCTAACAATGCACAAATTCTAATATGATATAAAACACTCTCATATGATACTGGTAATTCTTTTAATTTTTTAATAAACTTAACAATAGTTTTATTTGTAGTATCAATATCATTGTAAAAGTAAGCTTTATACATATCCATATCAAAATGAGGAGTTGTAGTATCATTATAATGCATTCTAGCTTCATCAATGTCATCTAAATAAGGAGAATAATCTTTATAATAAAATTCTATAAAATTCTTTTCTAAGCTTTCTATATATTTAAAAGTAAAACCTACATAATAATTGAATAATTTATTATAAAAAACATGCTTATCAACTTCATTACCATTATACTCAAAAATCTGAGATGCTAAATTTATTAATGGTTCTGCTAAACAATTACCATTAACTTTAATATAACCAATTAAAAATTCATTTAAAGCATCTTTTTCTTTAGCTTCTTTCATATTAACTTTAGATAAAGCTTCTAATATGTTTTCTTTAAATTCATCTGGTAAATATAATTTTTCAAAATCTGATACAATAAGCATCTTATCAAATAATGCAAAAAGTTCATAATTATATTTATCATCACGATAATCAAAGTCTTCACCTTTCGCTACTTTCTTTAAGAATTTAATTTCTCTTACTGTACATAAATCTATTATATTATTATAATCACTATAAAACTCAGTAATAACTTCAAACATTTTCTTTTTAGTAACTTTATCATAAGCTTTATAATCATCTATAATCCTACTATACAAATCATATACAAATTCCTTCTTATAACCTACATCCAATACTTTCATAACATATCACCTCTTTTTTGCCCATATTATATCACTATTTATACAAAATATCTATATCAACATAACCATTGATACCATCAATAACACCATCTTGACATAACTGCCACATCATATAATCTTTATCATAATCAGTTTTATCTGTATAATGAGCAAGCCATACTTTATTAGTATTATATTTCCAAATAGCATTTAAATAATTCTTACTACCATAGAGCATTGTATCATAGCCTGCATCATTTAAAGTAGAAAAATAAGACTCTGCTACTTCATTTAAACCATATAAACTAAGATCCATACTATTAAATGATGAAAAACTCTCAAAATCAAAAGCTATAGGTAAAGTAATATCATAATCTTTAATCTGTTTAATAACCCACTCTGCTTGCTTCTTAGCTTCTTTCTTACTATCAGCATAGGAATAAAAGTAAATACCTACTTTTAACTCATTCTCTAAAGCTTTTCTAATATTTCTTTTAAAATAAGGATCAAGAACATACTCTCCACCTACACCATTTTGTGAACCTACACGAATAATAACAAATTCAGCTCCTGCTTCCTTTACTTTAGAAAAATCTATCGCTCCTTGCCACTTAGAAACATCAATACCAACTAAAGTATCACCAGTTTTATGTTCCTCTAATATAGCATTAAAATCAGTATAAGTAACTTCACTACTACTTCCACCACTGGTTATACTCCTAGGTTCATAAACATTTAAATTAAAGTCAACACTCTCTTTATTACCACTACTATCTTCTGCTTCATAAACTAAAGAATAATTCCCCACTATATTTAAATCATAATCACCTGTTATTTTACAACTAGGATTACTATCATAATTATCAGCACAGAGTATTTCATCTTCTAAATTTACATCATCACCAACTCTAACACTATAACTATTAGATAACCATATTAAAGGCTCTTCTAAATCTTTAACTTCAACTTCAAAAACACCTTTTCTTTTTCTATTATCACTATTTAAATAAATAAACTCTACTTCTACTTTACCTAACTCAGTAGTTTTAATTTTATTATTATCTACTACTTTACCATCTATATCTTTAATAAAATCTTTTACTTTAACATTACTATATACATTAACAGTCAAATCATCTTTTAAAGTAAAGCCACTATTATCAACAACTATTCTCACATTAAAATAAATTATTAAAGAAATAATTAAGATAGCAACGATAACAATAGAAGATATTATAATTATTTTCTTTTTCACAGGAAGCATCACCTCATACTATTTATCTTTAGAAAAAATCTTTTCTTTACTATTTACCTTTTTAACTGTCTCTTCCAATAAATCATCTAAATTATTAAATGGTTTTTCATTATAATCAAGTTCATATAACCAGTCTAAATATTTAATCTTAACTGCATCATCTGGTCTCCCGTAAATAACTTTATTTGAATGTAACCAATACCCAAACTCTACATTAGTAGTAAATGCAGGCATATCAGGTAAACTTCTAGGTATCCAAAACACTATAATAGAAGCCTTAGTTAATCCTTCTCTTTCCCACATCGCTTGATCTACATAATCTTCTTTAGGTTTCCAAGATGAATACTCTGGAACATAAACAACTCCATCAAAGCCTAATTCTTCTAATTTTTTACAGGCATCAACTCTCCAAGATTTAGCACTTTCTCCTCTTGGTGTAGGACCTGCTAAAAATATAGACTTATCACTATCTACAATTTTCTCATCAGAATAATTAATTCTCACAAACATCACCTCATTAACTTTTTCTCACCTTTATTATATCATCTTTTTCTAACTCTCCAATAAGTAAAGATGAATTTACATTATGTTTCATAGTATTAATAATAACTTCACTCTCACTATAATTAGCATAACAATACTTACAAAAATGCTTACAAGAATTATAATACCCTATATCAACCATTTCTACACAATTACATAGTCCACCTTTTCTAACCTTACTCTTTTTAAACTTATCTTTACCAGTTAATCTTTTAGCAAGTTCTACTCCTAAACAATCTCCTTTAATAAAACCATACTCTACAAGATTTTCTTTTTCAAAACAAGTTTGTACTGTCATGTTATATTTAATTGCAATAGAACTAAAAGATGTTCCTATTGTTTTATAATCTTCAAAGTCAAAAGGTTTAACTCTAAGTACTCCCATGTTCTTCCTTACATTTTTATAATCATCTATAAAAGATACTATAATATGTTTAACATACCCATTAAGTAAACTACAAAGTCTATCAAATGCTTTAATATGATAATCTAAATTATACTTATCACTTAAAAATATAGGATCATATCTAACATAAATATTATCAGAACCAATAATCTTAGATATTTCTATAACACTTTCAATTATCTTATCTTTATCTAATACATTAGGTTCAATATCTCTTTTATAAGGAGTAATCGTAACATTAAATAGTATAGGCTTATTTATCTCTTTTAAGTAAGGAACAATAGGTATAGGATTCTTAGTACAAAAATAAATTAAATCTACATCATTAAAATATATTCTACTAACCTGCTTCTTATAAAAAGGATTTCTAACATCAACATATCCTTCTTTTAATCTATTCATAAACCAAGGAGTATAAAATGCTACTATATCACATCTACCACTTACAAAAAGAATCATAAATATCACTACCTTAACACATCTAATATTACGAAAATTCGTAACTAATTTATTACTTTTTATCTTGCTATACAGAAATTAATTTGATACTATATCTATAAGGAACATTTCAATATGAGTGTCGTCTCCTTCCAACTTATGAAAGGAGGCTTGATAAAAGTGAAAATCAAAACTTTTATATTAAGACTTTTAAAGTCTCTTGCTTTTATTATTTTAAGCCTTGCCATATTGGTAATAGCCATTAAAATATAAAAACGACACTCAACAAATAATGTTTGAGTGTCAAAACCAATCTTTGGAGGCGACATTCACTCGACAAATTGAATTGTTCCTCTTTTTATATTGTATGAAAATTTCTCTTACATATACATCATATCATAATTATTACATTTATGCAATCTATCTTACAATTTTTTACTTAACACTTTAGAACTAGGTATAAATTTACCAGCTTCATAACTAGGAACAATACTATTATTTTTTATTTCTTGTAAATCTTTATGAATCTACTTAGCTGCTTGTCTATTTCTTTCTTCAATATTTTCAAAAGTATGTCCTTTTTTATAATTTATTACTGGTTTTTCTAAAGTTATCATTATTTACTCACTTTTTCTAATCTATATGATTTTACTTGTTCTTTTCTCTCATCATCTAAACAAAAAACTTCCACGAAACCATCTTCAGGATGTTTTTCTACAAACTCACTGGCATCAAAATTATCTTTAACTGCAAGCTTTAATCCTTGCAAATATAAAGCAGGATAATTATAACAAGCAGTCGATAACTTACTAAATCTATCGAATATTGATTCATCTTTATTAATTTTTTCTCTTATATTTAAATTTCTAACCATAATACACCTCAATTTATCACTTCATGGCCATAGTATAACAAAAATTTATTATAAAAGCAAAAGAAAAATGCACTGTCTAAAAGTGCACTTTAAAACTCTACATATCTATTAGTATTATAAATAGTTCCATCTACTTCTACATAAATAGAGTATTTTCCACTAAGACCATCTTCATTTATATATTTAGTAACACTAATACCTTCTTTAGTTTCTTCTTCTGTAAATATATCAACGCATAAAGCAGTATAAGGTTTCTTACTTATAGAAACATTATAAATATTTTTAGTCCCATTCTTATAAAGAATAACATTAACATCAGTACCTCTTTTAAACTTACCAATAAATACTAATCTATCAACTTCTTTAGTAATACTTATATTATGTTCTTCTTCTATATCTTTAAAATCTTTGCTATTTAAGATAAAACCTAACTCACTACTAGTAACTTCAGTCTCTCCTAAACTACCAACAGACTCCGCCTTATCTAAAGTAAAGTTTTCATTTTCAGGATATAAGCTCATCTTTTCTACTCGATAATTATTTGAAGGTAAAACTATTTCAAAGATAATCTCCCTATCTTTATATTCAACAGTATCACTAACTAAACGGTCAGCCCCACTAATTCCAGCCGGTTGATTAGAGTTCTTTCCATCTACATAAACTATACCACCAGAATGAATTATATAATGGTCACTATCTAAATAATCAACATCAGATATATACGGAGAATAAAACTCACTACCACGTTCTTTACCATATTCAAATACTTGCTCAATAGTCATTTCTTCTGTATCTATCTTATACATAACGCCACGAGAATAACTATCTTCTGCAGAAATATATTCATCTTCATTTTTAGATTTATTATTACCATTATCAAAGATAAATACATAACCTTCTGGAGTAATCATCGCTGCGTGTTGGCTCCATTGCCACTCAAAATCATCACCTACTGGTGTAAAGAAATACTTCTGATATTCTTCACTCCAGTTAGTAGGGTCTCCTATTATCCAGTTTAAATCACCACTAACATAATCTATATTAATAACAGCATCTTGATGTCTACCAGATAAAGTTATTGAATTAGACTCTTCATCATACCAAACAGAATTATTATGAAACCAGTCATATTGTGTCCAGTTTTCACTCTTACCATCTTCCATATTTAAGATATCTTTCAAATCAAAACTCTTAACAACTTCTCCAGTCTCTCTATCAAGTTCAACAATATAGTCTTCTACAGTACCATCACCACTAGTAAAATCATCACTTGCTACTAACAAATTACCATTAGGCATTTCATAATAATCATGATGATAACCTCCTGGCAGACTATATTCTTTATATATCTTACCTAACATATCCATCTCATATAATCCAGTCATATAATAAGGACTATTAACTAATCTTTCTGTACTTAACATCATATGTCCATTATCAAGTCTATTAACCTCCCAAATAGAATTAATAGTTAAATACCATCTAACATCACCATTTACATCATATGCACATGTATAACCACCACTAGATGGCGTAAAGAAATATAAATCATTACTTAACTCATCTTTATCTGCATCAACAGAAGTAGGTAAAATAAAATCATCTGGTAAAGCCTCAGTAGTAATTGTAAATTCTTTTTTTTCATCACCATATTCTACAACTACAGTATTATCTCTATCAGGATAAAGACCATATATAGGTAAATAATGTTCAGTTCCTTCATCAAAAGTATATTCATAAGTACTAAGTTTATCTTCACCTTCAATAGTAACTTTAGGACTAACGGATGTCTCGGTCTTAAAGATAATCAATGCTGTTAAAGGTGAAATCTCATAAGGATTAACAATTACATCAGCATTATCAATATCTTTCAACTCTGTAGGAAAATCCTCCTCTAACTTACTTTCCTCCTCTATTAAACTACTAACAACTTTCACTTCTTTGCTATTAGTACTTAAATTATTAAAAACAAGTAAACAACCAACAACAAGTATTAAAATAATAACTACAACTATTATAACAATTTTCTTTTTCTTCATAGTATCTCCTCCATTCACTTTTATTTTACTTTATAAAACTATAGTAAGTAAATAAAACATCAGTTGAAAAAACTCAACTATTAGTTGAGTCAAAACAATCATCATCAAAACTTAAAGGAACTTCATAAGTAATAGTCTTATCATCAAGACTAGTAGCATTTATCTCTAATACTAACTGATTATTTTTAAATATTTTACAACTACTAGCATAATCATCCACTGTAAAATCAATACTATTAAGTAAACCAGAAAGAGTATCTACATCACTATTATCACTTTCACAACTACTAATCTTTGTCTTAGCATCACCATTAACATCATAAAGATTACAACTTAAACTTTTATATTCAGTATCATCATCACTATTATTATAGTTAATACTAGATATATAAATAGAAGACTTATCAGGAGAAAAAGCTAAAACACCACTGACATCAAAATCATTAGAATCAGTCTCTAACACTTTAAACTCATAAGTTTCTTTATGTACGACAAAAAACACAAAAATACCAACCACACAAATACCTAAAACTGTTATAGGAATAAATATTTTCTTGTTTAATTTTTTCTTGTTCTTGACACTTCCCTCTAACAGTTCATCTATATTAACATTAAATAACTCACTAATAGTTTTAAGAATAGCAATATCAGGAATACTCTTACCATTCTCCCATTTACTAACCGCTTGATAAGTAACACCTAACTTTCTTGCAAGTTCATCTTGTGTTAAGTTATTATCTTTTCTAAGTTTCTTTATAAATTTACCAATTTTCTCTTGATCCATTAGCATCACCTTCTCTAAAAGACTTTTTCAATATTAACTAGTTTTTTATCATCAAACTCTAATTTAAAAGTAATACAATTAAATACATTATCCTCTAAAATAACTTTATCTTTAAATGTTATATATTTATCTACTAAATTAACATTACACCATTGCTTTAATAACCAAAGAATTGCACTACCATGCGAAACAATAACAACTCTTTTATCTTTATATTCATCTATTACATCCATTAAAGCCTTATATACTCTTTCTCTTACTTCTTTTTGACTCTCTCCATCTCCCACTTTATAATTCTCATCATCATTTTGTCTTAAACCAAAGTCAGTTGGTAATTCATCCCAAGAATTAATACCAAACTTTCTTTCTCCAAAAGATGAATTAACTATTAAGTTTAATTTATTGATATTTGATATGTATTTAGCAGTTGACATCGCTCTAACATAATTACTAGAAATAACAACATCTATATTTTGAAGTTCACTTTCTTTACTTATATTAAATGCTAATTCTTCTCCTTCAATAGATAAAGGCATCTTCTCATTTTGTAACTGTAAACTTTCATCATTATAATCATTATTTATATCTTTTAATGCTATAGAATGTCTCATTAAATAAATAGTTGTCATATAATCTGATTAACCTCCTATAAATTTATAATATTATTATAACACATATATAATTTTTATGAAAAAAAGACCGTTGATAAAGCCAACCGTCTTTACTTAACTTCTAATTCTATAGGACAGTGATCACTTCCAAACACTTCACTGTCTATTTTCATATCTTTTACATTATCTATAAATCTATTTGACACTAGAAAATAGTCAATTCTCCAGCCAATGTTCTTCTCTCTTGCTCGCCCCATATAACTCCACCAAGTATAAGAATCTGTTTTATCTTTATATAGATAACGATAAACATCAGTAAAGCCGCCATCTAATAGTCTTGTAAATGCATCCCGTTCTTCTATAGTAAAACCTGCATTACCAACATTACCTTTAGGATTAGCAAGATCTATTTCTTTATGAGCGACATTAAAGTCTCCACAAACAATAACAGGCTTCTTCTTATCAAGACTCTGTAAATATTTAAGAAAGTCTTCTTCCCAAGTCATTCTATAGGAAAGTCTTGACAAGTCTCTCTTGACATTAGGAACATATACACAGACTAAGAAGAAGTCATCATATTCAAGTGTTATAACTCTACCTTCATGGTCATGTATGTCAACATCTATTCCATATGCCACATCAATAGGTTTAACTCTAGAATAAACTGCTACTCCAGAATAACCTTTCTTATCAGCAGTATTTAAATAAAAGTTATACTCATCTGGTCTAAAGGGAATCTCACTTTCAACAGCTTTCACTTCTTGTAGACAATAAATATCAGCATTACTTTCTTTAAAGAAGTCTTCAAAACCTTTCTTTAAACAAGCTCTAAAACCTGCCACATTAAAAGATACTATCTTCATAACCCACCTACTTACTATTCATTGCTTGTAAAGCAGTTATCGCAACAACTCCTACTATATCATTAGCATTACAACCACGTGATAAATCATTAACAGGTTTAGCAAGGCCTTGAGTAACAGGTCCATATGCTTTCGCATGAGCAAGTCGCTCTGTAATCTTATAACCAATGTTTCCTGCATCTAAATCTGGAAATATCAAGACATTAGCTTTACCTGCTACTTTACTATTAGGAGCTTTACTCTTAGCAACCTCAGGAACAACAGCAGCATCAAATTGTAACTCTCCATCTAAATTAATATCAGGATACTCTTTCTTAGCCATCTCAACTGCCTTTACTACTTTATCAACATCAGCACATTTAGAAGAACCAAAAGTAGAATGAGAAAGGAAAGCTACATTAGGTTCTTCTTCTACTAATAATCTAAATGTATTAGCGCTCTCTTTTCCAATCTCAACTAACTCTTCACTACTAGGATTTTGTATCATTCCACAATCAGAATAAACAAATACTCCATTAGAACCATAATCACAATTAGGAACAACCATTAAAAAGAAAGCAGAAGCAACTTTTGTATCTTTACTAGTCTTAATTATCTGTAAAGCAGGTCTTAAAGTATCAGCACTACTGTGACATGCACCAGAAACGACACCATCAGCATATCCAACTTTAACCAACATATTAGCAAAATAAACATAATCATTTAAAATAGTATCTTTAGCTTGCTCTAAACTAATACCTTTATGCTTTCTAAGTTCATAATAATCATTAATTAACTTTTCACTATCACTAAAAGTCAAAGGATCAATAATAGTAACCCCATTAATATCAATATTATTATCTTTAGCAAGACTTCCTATCTCACTTTCTTTACCTATTAAAATGATATCAACGAAAGCTTCTTTTTTTATGGTAGAAGCAGCTTCTAACACTCTAACATCATTAGATTCAGGTAAAACTATTTTCTTAAAATCATCTTTAACTCTTATTTTTATTCTATCAATAAATTCCATCAAATCATCTCCATTAACATTTTATCAAAGCAAAAGATTTAAGTCTATAACAAATATAATTTATTACAAAAGAAAAATAGGGAGCCCTCCGTTTTCCCATAGGCCCCTTGCAAAAATGATTTAACATTTTTTCTCGCATAACAATACAAAATCAATAACTTAAACTATCTTTTATGTATTATAAGAAAAATAGGGCTCCATCGAAAGACAGTGCCCTTGCAAAAATGATTTAACATTTTTTTCTTGCATATCTAATATATCATATATGAACAGAATTAATCAACATTTTTTCTAGTTTTCTTTTGACATATTACACTTCCTACAAACAAAACTAAACCAACAAAAGATATAACTAATCCTTCTTTAAATAAAGGAGAGACATAAACAATTCTAATATTGTGATTACCTTTACTAATATCAAAACCAATAAAACTCTTATTAACAACTTCATAATCAGTTTTAACATCATCTACATATATTTCAAACCCTTTATCATAAGGAATAGATAGTTTAAAGTAACCATCATCTTTCACATTAATATTACCTTCTATAACATCACCTTTAGTCTTATCTCTATCAATAACAAAAGGAGATATTTCATCATTAATAGATACTAAATCATTATAATCATATAAAGCCATATCAAAGTCAGTTAATCTAAACTTACCCTCACTAAAAGTAATTTCTAAAGTATCTCCACTCAAAGAATATTCAAAATTATAATTATTATTATGATACTTCCATCTTCTACAACTAAGTTTATTACTAACTCCATTAATAGTAATATAAGAATCATCTTCACTACACTTATTATCATAAAGCATCTTAAATCTTAAAAGTAAAATATCACTATCACTAACATTATTTAATTTAACAACTAACTTATTATTTTTAGAAGCTTTAATAAAATATTTACCATTATCCTCTTCTATACTTAAATTCTTACTTTCTAAAACATTATAATTTGGAACATAGTCTTTTACTTTCTTAACATAACTATCACTATAATCGTCATCTACAATAGCATAATTCAAATAAGCATCTAACTTCTCAAAATAAGACAAACTATTATACTCATCCAAGCTCATTATCTTACTAGTACTATATCCAACAGGTAGGACATCTTTATTTCTATAAATACCATCAGAAACTCTCTCATAACCTAACATATTATTACTACTATTAAGTAAATACTTATTACCCATATAAAAGTTATAGAAAATATTATTATTACCTGTAAGCATTCCATAACTCCTATAAATAAACTCATTATTAATTAAATTATTATAGAAATCTTTATAATAAGAATTAGATAAAGAAGAATAAATACTACCAGTATAGTAATCTACATCATAAATATAATTAGATTTATCTAACTTAACTTTTTGATCACTCATTCTATAAAAACTATTATCATTGTCTAATACCTGTTTTACTTTAGAACTAGTCTCTTCATAATCTAAAGTATCATAAAACTCTTTAGTTACAAAGATATCAGAAAAGTTAGTAGGAATAACAATAATTAATGAAAGAATAGAAAGATAAACATATAGAACATATTTTTTTTCTAGCTTAAAACTTATTAATATAAAGATAATTAAAATAACCATATCAACAACAAACAATAAACATAAATATTGTTCTTTACAAACGAAAACAAGAAGATTAATAATAGCAATTATTAAAGAGATAATAATACTAATCTTTAACTTACTTTTATTACTAAAAACATTCTTAAGGAAATAACCAATTAAAAGAACAGCAAGAGGAAGTAATGGTATAAAAGCCTTACCATTCAAGTACATTCCCCCATTAAATACATAATCAAAAATAGGAAAAACTAATAAAATACTAAAGATTATACTAATTACTTTAACTTCTTTTTTCTTAGTAACAATTCCATATATTAAAGCTATTATAAAGATAGCACTGCTTCCTAAAGAATAAGATGAATATAAAGTATTAGAAATATCAAAGTTAGGAATAAGTAATCCTAGTAATGAAATATCCTTATTGGTGGCAGTTCTACCACTAAGTAAAGCTGATGCCGTTGGAAGTAATAGAAAACAACTCAAAAGAACTGGTATTAACATTATAAAGATAAACTTAAAGCCTTCTTTAAAGAAATCTTTTACTGTATTATCTTCTATATATCTATAAATACCATAAAGCAAAACACAAACTAATCCTACAACACTAAAGTAATAACTAGTTAAAATCATTAAGAAGATAGATATAACTAATAAAGATATTTTCTTCTTATCAAAATACTTATCAACACCTATTAAAGCCATAAGTAAAAACGGCATATAATCTACAAACATAATATGGCGATGCAAATGAAAAATAAAACAACCTGCAGTTAAAAATAATAAAGTACTAACAAAACTAACTTTTGAATCAAATCTTCTTCTTAAAAAATAATACATTAAAATAATACTTATTATTAAACATACAATCATACTAAACTCAATATAAGTCATCATAGATACAAAAGGTAATAAATAAGAAATTAAAATAATAGGATTAAAAAGTCCATAATAAGAAATATTATAAATATTTTGTCCCCCTCCAAGATTAAAAGCAAAGTTAGGAAAAAAGTCTCCTGTATCATAGAATAGTTTTCTTAAATAATCAGGAAACATAATGTGTTGACTAAGCCAGTCTTTTTTAGAGCCAAAAAAATTAGTAAAGTTAACAAGTATTAAGACAATAACTAAACTAATAATAATTAAAGTTAAAACACTAATAATGTCATTTTTATATTTACTTAATTTCTTCATAAGTCCCCCCTAACTAATTGTAATACTACTATTAACAGGTACTACTTGTATCATCGTATTACCATCACTAACAACTAACTCATTACCACTATAATAATAATGAGTCTTACCACTTCTTGAATCTTTACTCCAAGTAATAGGAACAGCATATCCATTAGTAATGTAATATCCTTCCCCACTACCTACAGTATCTAAATCTTGTCTTCCATAACTATCAAGTGTACTATTATTAACTTTCATAATAATTATATTTTTATAATGATACCCTTCCCCGCTATCTCTATCAGTATGCGGACTATTATTCATATAACGTAAATAATATCTATTAGTAGAATCATAAGTATAACTTCTAACCTCGCTATAAGAATATGTCATACTAACATTATTGGCAGTTAACAAGTCACTTGTAGTATCAAAATTAACATCATCAGGAGTATAATTCAAAAGACTATAATTATCACTAGTAGTACTATAACCTTTACTTCCTGCAACATTATATAAATCTTCTATACTAGTAAAAACATTATGAGGTGCGGCAATATTATAATTACGATAATAACCATTATCATAAAGTCCATTAATATTATTAACACCTAAAGCTCTAATATCATTTTGTGCAAAAGTACTCCATCCATAGTGAGCATAAATAGCATCACTCTCAAGTGCATAATCTAAAAAATAATGCCTACTACTCCTAACAGGACCAATAACACTAGTATTAACATCTTTAAAAATAGCCATTATACGAGTTAATCCTCCTTCTACAATTATCTCATAAGTTAAATAAGCATCTTGTAATCCTACGTGAGCATTATTACCAACATTATTATCAATCATAACGGCAATAGGACGTTTATTACTATTAGCATCATAAACAGTTAAATCCTTTTTAGGGACAGTGCTAGCATCATCTATTTTCACATTTTCTTTTTTATTAGATTTATTATCATTGATAGACAATAAAAAATAGAAAAGCCCTATTAACATTAAAAGTAATGCTACACTAATAACACTAATCATAATTATTTTCTTTTTATTATGATTAGGTTTAATTCTAACCTCTCCTAAAGATTTTGGCTTTCTCACGACTACCACCCAACTAAATTTTAGCACAGTTTAAATAATAATTAAACTTTAAAGGAAAAGTTTCCAAAACTTGACAAAAAAAGACTAGACTTTATAACTATCTAATCTATAATTCTTTAACCCATTCAACAATCAAATCAGCAGTTTCCTTCTCTTTTCCTATATAAGTATGACCTGTATCTTTAATAATAGCAGATTTAAAACTAGGACAAGAAATAGCTTTTTCTTTTATTAATTGTAAATCCTCATCTACACTTCTAATAATAATATCATCTAAAGAACTTTCAAAAGCCAACAAAGGAACAACAATAGTTGAAAGTTGTGTAAATAAATTAGGATTTCTATAAATAGGAAGATTATCTACTGCTCCATTTTCTTTACTTATACTTAAGAATGTTTTAGCACTAATTTCATACTCATCCCACAAAACATAACTAAGTATATGATTCTCATCATTATTTTCAACATATTTTCTTGCCTCTTCAAGCATTTCCTTATAATGAGGTTCATACTTTTTCATTCTACATAATCCACACATATCAGGAGGAGATGCAAGAATAACACCAATAATATTTTTATTAATCTTCTTGGACATATAATATATAACTTTATTAGCACCTAAACTATGACCTAATAAAACAAGTTTTTTGTAACCTAGTTTTAAAGCTACCTCTACAAACAAATCAATATCATACAAACACTCTTCAAAAATTTCATAAGTTGTTCCTATTCTTTTCACTTCATCATTTTTACATATAACATCATTTATATAAGAATGTCCTCTAGTATGTCCAAAAATAAAACCAATATCATTCTTACAAAGAGTATCACCCCATACTTGAGCAAATTTATTTATTAATATATTACCAGACATCCCATGAACACAAATAACACAAGTATTTTTACTTTTACTTTCATAATGAATAATAGGTAAATTTAATCCATCAGCAGTATATTCATTTATAATCTCCATCAAATTCATACCTTTCTAATGTTTATAATATTTATCAAAAATATTACTACCTTACAAGTTTCTTAACATAAGGACTTTCCACAGATTTATATCCTTTAAATGTTTCTGTACTAGCAATATCTTCTCTTCTATTTTGTAAAGCAATAAGTTCATTTGCATTATTAAATTCAAACGCATCAACTTTATCAATGCTTTTTACAACTTTACTTGACCTTACAACACTAGTACCAGGCAAAGCTTTTTCTTTCATTTTATCTGCCATTCCCATAATTTAAAACCTCCATATTAATTAATAACTACATCTCTACTACTAGGCATTACTTGAATAAAAGTATTACCATCACTCACCTTTATTTCATCACCATTACTATAAGAATAATAAGTCTTACCACTTCTAGAAGCTTTCTCCCAAGTAATAGGCATCATATAACCATTAGTAATATAATAACCTTCCCCACTTCCTACTGTATCTAAATCTTGTCTACCATAATCATCAAGAGTACTATTATCTACTTTCATAATAATTATATTTTTATAATGATATTGTTCTTTACTATCTCTATCAGTATGAGGAATACCATTCATATAACGAAGATAATAGCCATTATCACTATCATAAGTATAACTTCTAACTTCACTATTAGAATAAGGAATCTCAATACTAGTTAAAGTTATACCTTCTAAACTACAATTATCATCTTCACAGTTTAATGAATTATCAGTTTTCTCTAAATCTACCTTTTTACTAACATAATTTAAATTCTCATAATTACTAGATGTAGTATCATAACCAAGTTCTTCTGCCATCAAATATAAATTATCAATACTAGTAAAAACATTATGAGGAACAGCAATATTATTATCACGATAAAAGGCATCATCATAAAGTCCATTAATATTATCAACAGAAAGAGCCTCAATATCATTCTCTGCATAAGTACTCCATCCATAATGAGCATATATTGCATCATTCTCAAGAGCATAATCTAAAAAATAATGTCTACTACTTCTAACAGGTCCAATTACACTAGTATCAACATCTTTATATACAGCCATTATTCTAGTTAATCCACCTTCAACAATAATCTCATAAGTTAAATAAGCATCTTGTAATCCTACTTGTTCATCATTTTCTACATTATTATCGATCATAACAGCAATAGGACGTTTATTACTATTAACATCATAAACCTTTAACTCTTCCTTTTTTTCTACTAAAGGCACATCATTACCAAGATAAATAAAATAATAGTAAGCTCCTCCTGCTAAAGCCAATAGTAAAATAATAAATATAGTAATTACAACTCTTCTTTTTCTTTTCTTTTTCACGAATTTCACCTCTACTTTAATTTTATCACAGTTTTATACTACTTAGTAGAACAATTTATAATAAAAAACATAAAGTATATTAGGTGATTATATGTCTCAATTAGTTCAATATACAAGTAAAGAATTAGATTTACTAGCAAGATTAATGCGAGCAGAAGCAGTTGGTGAAGGAGAATATGGTATGCTTATGGTAGGTAATGTTGGTGTAAATAGAGTCCTTGCTAACTGTTATACATTTAGAAATATAAATACAATTACCAAAATGGTATTTCAAAATCCAGGAGGTTTCGCTGGTATAAACAGTCCCCAATTCACTTCAGGTTCCACTATCAAAGAAAGAGAACTAGCAGAAAGAACCCTAAAAGGTGAATACTACTATCCTGCAACTAATGCATTATGGTTCTATGCACCAGGAAGAAATAGCAATTGTATTAGTACCTGGTATGATCAAGCCCTAGCAGGAAGATTTAAAAATCATTGTTTCTATGCCCCTGATCCAAATGTATGCCCTCCACTGCATTAACACAATTAAAAATATATTGTCAAATCATAATAAACTATGCTATAATAAATGTGTTCTTAACAGAACCTATAGGGGCGTGGTATAAT
Source organism: uncultured Bacilli bacterium (assembly GCA_944358355.1). Lineage (GTDB taxonomy): Bacteria > Bacillota_I > Bacilli_A > RF39 > UBA660 > Onthousia. The sequence goes on from CALVQY010000001.1 coordinate 59,696, forward strand.
GGTAGCATAGGAGTCTCCAAAACCGAAACTGTTGAAAACGTTTTGAAATGTTTTGAACCCTTATAAACATTAGATAAAATCCACTATACTATTAGTTAAAAAATAAAATTCTGTGCCACTTTTTGTGCCAGTTATATATTTATTAGAATTACCAAATTTATTTATCAACAAAATGATTAATTTATGATATAATTATTTGTGTCAGTAAGTGGCACAAATTTGATTTAGGGAATTAGTTTAATGGTAAAACTATGGTCTCCAAAACCATCGATAAGTGTTCGATTCACTTATTCCCTGCCATGAGAGAATACCGATTTTTCCCTTATTTTATAAGGTTAAAATCGTTTTTTTATTTTGTTTTTTATAAGAATTAATTTTATATGAATAAGTTGATAGTTTAGTTTGATTCTGTATGGTATAATTATTTAAATAGAACGATAAATAGTAATTTGTAGAGGAGATATTTATGGAAGATAAACAAGTATTATTTAATAATATAGATAAAGTTCACACTACCGAAATGGGTATTGATAGAATTAAGAAAAATCTTAAATTAGATACTGATGATGTTGTTGAGTATTGTAAGAATAAAGTTTTAGATAAAAATTGTAACATCTATAAACAGGGTAAAAATTGGTATTGTGAAATTGATAATATAAAAATAACAATCAATTCATATAGTTATACAATTATAACAGCACACAAATTAAAGAGGTAAAATAGATGGATTATCAAATAATAGAATTAGAAGAATTTAATGTAATAGGAATAAGGTATGAATTATCAAAATCATTAAGTAATAATGTAAAATTAGCACAAAACCATTGGAAAATATTTAATAGTAAATTAAGAAATAATAAGTTATATTTAGGAAGTAATTGGTGTAAATATGCTTTTATTGAAAAAATAGAAAATAAGATATTTTATTATATATCTATTCCTAAAAAAGATTTTGTACCAAATGATTTTACAGAAAAGATAATTTTGAAAAGTAAATATTTAAGGGTAGAACATATTGGTAATATGAATAAACTAAAAGATACTATCAATTATGTTTATAAAGAAATAATACCTAAAAATAATATTTTAGTAGAAAATAGGCAATTTGTTTATTTTGAAAAATATGATTATAAATTTCATTGGAATAGAGAAGATTCTGTTATTGAGATCTATATTCCGATTAAATAACAAATTACAATATGGAAGTGAGATGAGTTAATGAATATTCACTTTGGATTTTCATATATAGGTTTAATATTTTTACTAATGTTGATGTTACCAAATATTATATGGAGTAAAAATAAGCCTAAAGGCTATGATAAATATGTAAAAAATGAAAATAAAGTATTACTACTATTGGAGTGGCTTGGAGAAATGCTAGTAACCTGTCTGTCATTGATATTTAGTGATTTTAATATAAATAAAATATCAAACTGGTCTAGTATATTGTTAATTGCCTTTATTATAATGATTTTATACGAAATATATTGGATAAGATATTTTAAAAGTAATAAAACAATGAAAGATATGTATAGTAGCTTGTTAGGAATACCAGTTGCAGGAGCTACTTTGCCAGTAGTTGCATTTCTGTTACTAGGTATATATGGTAGAAATATATTTCTTATTATATCAACAATAGTATTAGGAATAGGACATATAGGAATACACTTAAATCATAAAAAAGAATTAGAATAAGAAATTACAATTTTATAGTTATTGATTTATAGTAATTTACCGAAAAGATTGTCAGTAATGACAGTCTTTTTTGTACGA
>CALVQY010000002.1 GCA_944358355.1 uncultured Bacilli bacterium
GTCTTAAGATAATCTTTTTCACCACCATTATATACATAAATAGTCGCTTCACTTCCTGCAAAACCAACATCAGCATCACCTGCAAGTACCGCTGCACTTACTTTATCTGCCCCATTGGCAAGACTAAGTTCAATATCAATTCCCACATCTTCAAAATAACCTTTTTCAATCGCTACATACATAGGAGCATAGAAAATAGAGTGTGCTACTTCAGCAAGTCTTACAGTTTCTAACTCATCACCATCTTTCTTATCATTTCCCTTAAAGTTAAATAATACAGCGCAAGCTACCAAGAAAATAACTAAAATAACACCAATATAAACAATTGTTTTTTTCAAACTAAAATCCTCCTTTCAGTTCAAAGTATTATATGTAATTAATCTATATTGGCTACATTATATACGAGTTTTCGTAAACTTAACTTAAAAGCTTGTTTTTTTTAAATTATTCTTTATAATAAATGTAACTGGAGGTTAATATGAATATACAAGTACTAAATGAACTTATGAGATTAAATGGTATTACAAGTTATCTTCATCTATCAAAGGAAATCCATATACCTTATACAACTCTATTAGATTTAGTAAGAGGCAAAGGAGAAAGACTTAGTAATATTAAAATAATCGCTGACTTTTTTGGAGTAAAGATGTCTTATTTAATAGATGAGCCTAGAAAGATAGTTACTATTAATGAAAAAAATAATATAAAGATAGAAAAAGAAACAGGTTATAACAATGTACTATCCAATTTACTTTCTAATTAAAACTATGTTAAAATAATAATGGATGGTGATTAATATGAGCTTTTTCAGTAAATTAAAAGATAAATTTATCAAAAAAGAAGAAACAAATACTAAAGAAGAAAAAGAAAGTATAGAAATATATGACAAAGGCCTAACTAAAAGTCGCAGTACCTTTTCATCAAGACTTTTAGACTTAACTAGACGCTATAGTAAAATTGATGAAGAATATTTTGAAGAACTAGAAGAAATTCTAATTAATGCTGATATTGGTGTTAATACTGTTATGAATTTTATGGATAAATTAAGAAAAAGAGTAAAAGATGAGAAAATAACAGATCCCAACTTTTTAAAAGAAGTAATAGTAGATGAATTATTTATCATCTATGTAGGTGGAGCTTTGTTATCAACTAATTTAAATAGAAATGAAACTAATCCGACAGTCTATCTATTTGTAGGTGTTAATGGAGTAGGTAAGACTACAACAATCGCTAAACTTGCTCTAAAAGAAAAAGAAAAAAATAGAAAAGTTCTCTTAATAGCAGGTGATACCTTTAGAGCAGGAGCGACTAAACAGTTACAAGAGTGGGCTGAGAGAATAGGAGTAGATTTCTATGGTAAAAGTGAAGGAGTAGATCCTGCTAGTGTTATCTATGAAGGATTAGAGTATGCCATAAATAATGATATAGATACTGTTCTAATCGATACTGCTGGAAGACTTCAAAATAAAACTAATTTAATGATGGAACTTGAAAAAATTAATAGAGTTATAAAAAAGATAATAGATAGACAACCTGATGAAACCTTACTTGTGATAGATGCCACTACTGGACAAAATGGTATAAGCCAAGCGAAAGCATTTAAGGAAATAACAGACCTTACAGGAATTATTCTAACTAAACTAGATGGTACTGCTAAAGGTGGAATAGTTCTAGCGATAAAAGAAGAAGTAAACCTACCTGTTAAATATATAGGACTAGGAGAAACTGCCAAAGACTTACAAGGATTTGATATCGAAAAATATATTTATAGTCTCTTTAAAGACTTCATGGAGGAAGAAAATGAGTAAAAGTGTTACAAAGTTAAATCCCAAAGCTAAACAACAACAAGAGAAGAGTTTTCTTCATTTGAAAATACTAATAGTAATTCAATTTATTTTAACAATATCTGTAATAATATTAGGAATAGTTACTATTATAAATCCTAAATTAATTTATATATTTGAAATAGTTCTAGGAATTACCCTATTAATTATGGGATTAAATAATTACTTAATATATAAAAGAAAAAATTTAACTTTGCTATATGCAATTATTGGATTAGGTTCTATTATTTTAGCTATCTTAAAATTAATTGGACTATAAAATGGAAGAATTAGTTTATTATACAATGCTCTATGATATTTATGGTAATCTTTTAACAGAAAAACAAAGAGCATATTTTGAAGAATATTATTTTAATAATTTATCATTAAGTGAACTAGCATCTATTTATAATATAAGTAGAAATGCTATACATAGACAATTAAAAGAAACAATAAAAAGGCTAGAAAATTATGAATCAATCTTAAAGTTAGCAAAGAAGAATAAAATATTAGAAAATATAATAAATAATGTAAGTGACGAGGAGCTTAAACGTAAATTACAAGAAGTAATTTCTCTTTAGCTCTTGTCACTTTTTGTATTTAAAGGTATAATTTATCTATAAGATAAAGGAGATAAAGATATGTTTGACAAAATAATTTATATAAGTGATCAAAGTGCTAATATTAAATTAAAAGAAGATGCTGAAGTAGCAATTAATTTAATGAACCTACATCTAATATTTGAAGATAAGGATAAAACTATTTTAGGAGAAGTAGATGACCTATCAGATGGTGTTGTAAAAGCTAGATTCCTAGGAGAAATAGCAAATGGTAAATTAATAGGTGGTGTCTTAAGGAAACCTTCTCTTGATGCTAAGATAAGAGTAATTAAACAAGAAGAAATACCTCTAATAACAGGAGAAGATAAAACAGGATATATGCCATTTGGAGTAAGCCCTTACTATAATGATTTTCCTGTTTACTTAGATGTTAATAACTTCTTTAGTAATCACTTTGCTATCTTTGGTAACAGTGGTAGTGGTAAATCTTGTGGTATTTCAAGAATCATGCAAAACATGTTTGAAGATGAAAGATTATTTCCATATAAGTCAAATATTCTTTTATTTGATTCATCTGGAGAATATTACAATGCTTTTAAAGACCTAAGTAAAATAAATCCAAATTACAATTATCGTTTTATTACTACTAATGAAACAGAAGGAAAAGGTGAACCTTTAAGACTACCTATATTCTTACTTAATGAAGCAGACCTTACTCTTCTTTTACAAGCGACAGAACATTCACAATTACCAATTATAGAAAGAATGTTAAAACTAGCACGTATTTTTGCAAGTACAGATGTAGATGCTACTAAGTATAAAAATCACTTAATCGCTAAAGCAATCATGACAATTCTTTATACTAATGCAACTGCCCCTAATAAAAGAAATGAAGTATTTTCAATTTTAAATAGCTGTTCAACAGAACAATTCAATTTAGAAGCTCCAGTTCAAGGAATAGGATATGTTAGAAAATTTAGAGAATGCTTTCTAATAGATTCCCATGGACAATTTTCAGAAAGTGTTCTATTAACAGAATATGTTTCAAGTTTTATAAATGATGATTATGATAATTATGAACCAAATAAGAAATGTTATTATACTTTAGAAGATTTAGAGAAAGCATTAAACTTTACTTTAATTAGTGAAGGATGGCTACGTAATGAAAATACTTATGGTGATTCTGTTACTTTAAAGGTTAGATTACATTCTCTTATTACTTCAACAAACGCTAACTTCTTTAAATGGGAGAAAGGTACTTATATATCTCTTGAAAGTTACCTATCAGACTTAATGATTAGTAATGGTAAAAAATATCAATTAGTAAATATTAACTTAGATGATGTTGATGATGATTTCGCTAAAGTTATAACAAAAATATACTCAAGACTTTTATTTGAATTTACTAAAGGATTAAAAGAAAGAGCAAGTATTCCTTTCCATATCTTTGTAGAAGAAGCACATAGATATATTCAAAACGATAGAGATAGATTCTTATTAGGATATAATATCTTTGAACGTATCGCTAAAGAGGGACGTAAATATGGACTTATATTAGGATTAATTACCCAAAGACCAGTAGAAATGTCAGATACAGTAATATCACAATGTTCAAACTTCTTAATCTTTAAGATGAATCACCCAACGGATGTTGATTACATTAAGAAAATGGTACCTAATATTTCTGATGAAATAGTTGATAAACAAAAGAGCTTACAATCTGGTACTTGTCTTGCCTTTGGTAGTGCCTTTAAGATTCCATTAATTGTTAAGTTAAAGATGCCTAATCCAATGCCAATGAGTGGTAACTGTGATGTAGTTAGAATTTGGGATGGACATGGAGGATATGTTAAAGAAGAGCCAAAGCAAGAGACTGTTCAAACACCTTCAAATGTTTCAGTTCCAAGCAATACAAATGTAACTCAAGAAAGTCCAGTTCCAACTAATAATATAGGACAGCCAAATATAAATGTAGTAAATCAAGTTAATGGATTAGAAAGCAGTATAAATAGTGTTAATCAAACTCCAACAAGTTTTGGAATTCCTGAACAACCTATTATAAATAATATAAATGAAGTTAATCCAAATAATAGCATGCCTCAAGGTTTAAATGAAATAGATAATAAAATTAATGAGGTTGTAAATAATAATCAAAATGAAATGCCAAAACAAGAAGAACAACCTAAAACAACATTTAATATAGGAGAACAGCAAGGACCTCAACCTGTTAGTAATCCAATATTAGATGCTTTAAATAGCAGTACATTAATGAATAATAATGGACCTATTAGTCCAATACCAGAAATAGATATAAATAATCCAAATGATACAATATAAAAAAGAAAGAAGGTAAAAAATATGAGAAAGATTTGTTTACAATTTGTTACCTGAGGGGGGCAGTTTAGTAAGAATTTAAGTAAAATATTTACTTTCTTTCATTATGATATAAGAGCAGGATAAGAATATTCTGTTCTTTTTAATGCGTAGAAAAAAATAATGAAGGAGGAGTAAAAATGGTAAAGACAAAGAAAGAAGTAGTAATATTAGTATTAATGATAGTATTAATAATAGCAGTGTTAGGAGTATCATATGCAGCCTTTAAATTTACAGGAGAAGGAACTAAGTTAAATACAATAACAACAGGTTCTATTACAATGAGTTATGAAGAAAGTAGTAATACTATTAGTTTAAACGGAGCTTTGCCTACAACAGATGAGACAGGCAAAGTAAGATTAAATGAAGGAGAATACTTTGATTTTACAGTAAGTAGTGCTATTACAGGAGATGTAAATATAAACTATGAAATAAGTGCTAAAGAAGTAGGAGAAGGTACAATAGATGGCTCTAATATAAAGTTATATCTAACAAGATTAACAGAAGATGGTGAAGAAGAAATAATGACACCTAGAGTATATAGTGAAGAGAGTACTACTAATAGTTATACAGGACGTCCATCAGGAGAAATGAGTTTATATACAAGTAGTATGAGTAGTAGTGAAAGTAATAGATATAGACTTAGAATGTATGTAGATGAAGATTATAATCCACAAGGAGATGGAGGAGGATTAACATTTTCAGTTCAAGTAAATGTTTATGGAAAAGATGGACTATCTATGGAAGATAGAATGATGAGAGTAGCAGGTAGTGGAGACTTTCATTCATCAGAATATAAAAGTAAAATAACAAGTATAGTAACAAAAGGAGACACTGTTATTCCAGAAGGAGTAATAGAGAGTTGGGATATATCAGAGAAACAAAATGGAAGTGTAATAGCTTATGCTGAAGATGATGGAACAGGCTCAGGAACATATAAAGTAACAATAGGTGGAGAAGGTAATATAATTGCAAATTATAATATGAGTAGTTATTTTTTCAATTTTACTAGTCTAACATCAATTAATTTAGATTATTTAGATACTAGATTAGTTACAAATATGTCAATGATGTTTCTGGGAAGTAGCAAATTAACAGAATTAGATTTAAGTAACTTTAACACTTATAATGTGACAAATATGATAATGATGTTCTCGATGAGCTACAATTCTATGAATTTAACTAAAATAATATTTGGTGAAAAATTTGACACTTTAAATGTAACTGGTATGGATTCAATGTTTAATAGTTGTAGAAGTTTAACAGAGTTAGACTTAAGTAGTTTTGATACTTCAAATGTTACTTCTATGTCTCAGATGTTTCAGTATTGTGATAATCTGACTCACTTAGATTTAACAAGTTTTAATACTTCAAAAGTTACAAGTTATAGAACAATGTTTAATGATATGCCTAACATAATAGAAATACTAGTAACAAGAGATAAATGGACTATACCGAACTCTGCTATTACAAATAGCGGTGTAACTGACTTCACTTATGTATAAAAGTAAAAGTACTTTATTGTAAAAGTGCTTTTTCTTGTGGTATAATTTAAAATAGAAGAAAGGGTTGATAGTATGAAATATAAATCATTATTGAAAAATACAAAGCTACTAGCAATCCTTAACTATTTCCTTACAAGTAAAGAAGATACTACTTATAGTCAATATTCACTTTTAATCGCTATGGACTTAGTTATTAAATATCAAATAATAATAACTGATGATAACTATGACAATTACTTTTTAGATAATTTAGAAATTATTAGTAAAAACTATACTTCTCATCAGGACTTAATAATAAAAGGTAATAGATTATTAGTAGATTTAGTCTCTAAAAAGATAAAAGTATCTACTAATAACTCTTCTGATAAAAAACAGATACTTAAATATATCTATAATAAATACATAGTTGATGGCTATTGTTTTCATAGCTTCCCCTCTATCTATAAAGATGAAGTAGAAGAAAATGGTCTTTCTACTGAAATAGATATCAAAGAACAAAATGACTTAAAGAAAATAAATTATATCTTCAATAATCATAATTATACTAATATAATTACTAGAGATTTAAATTGCAAAACTAAACCTATATATATAACAGATTCACCTGCTATGGCCTATTTCTATGCATTTAGAAGTCCAGAATATATGGCTAGTCTTACTTCTACTAGTAAATATTATGAGTATATCAAAGACTATGATAAAAATGCCTTTTATGAGAAAGATTATACTAAATGCAAATCTAATTTGACCTTACTATGTAGGCATGTTAATATGACTACAAAGGAAGAAAATACTGTCCTTAAAACTTTTGATAAAAGATGGACTAAATTAAATATGACAGAATCATTTCCGTGTATTGCTTTTATTAAAAGAAGTGATTTAGCGAAAGATTCACTTCCTGATATTGATGAAATTATTAATAGTGTAGATACAATAGATTTAGATATCTTAGTATCAAAAATTACTGATAGTAAGTATCCTATTATTAGAAGATATACTAATATTAATTCACTTGACTTATCTGTAGTTACTATGCCAAGTTATAGAGAAATAAAAAATAATAAATTTATTTCTAAAAAAATACCCCAAGTAGTACTTACTGCTAAAACAATAGAACAACCAAAAGAAGAACAAAGTGAAAGTCAAGAGTATGTTTATTCCTATAATAGTGGAGTTGCTAATACTCTAGCTATAATAGGGCTAATAATAGGTACACTAGCTCTTACTACAAGCGTTATTTTTAAAGTTATAGGAGGTTAAAAATGAAAGATATAAGAATAGTATTTATGGGGACACCTGATTTTTCTGTACCAGTTTTTAAAGCTTTAGCAGAAACTTACAATGTTGTAGCAGTTGTAACCCAACCAGATAAAAAAACAGGTAGGAAACAGATATTAACACCATCACCAATAAAGCTAGCAAGTGCTGAGTTTAATATACCTTTACTACAACCTGTAAATATAAAAGAAGAATATGAAAAAGTATTAGAATATAAACCCGACATGATTATAACCTGTGCTTATGGACAAATAATACCTAAACAACTACTAGACTATCCTAAATATAAATGTATTAATGTTCATGCCTCTTTATTACCTAAATTAAGAGGAGGCGCACCTATTCATCATGCTATTATGGATGGCTATGATAAAACAGGTATAACAATAATGTATATGGATACCAAAATGGATGCTGGAGATATAATAAGTCAAAAAGAAACAAAAATAACTAAAGAAGATACTCTAGGTACTTTACATGATAGATTAAGTGAAATGGGAAAAGACTTACTAATGGAAACCCTTCCTAATATAATAAGTGGTAATATTAACCCTATAAAACAAGATGAAAGTGAAGTTACTTATGGCTATAATATTACTAAAGAAGATGAAAAAATAGATTTTACCAAGACAAATATAGAAGTAGATAATAAAGTAAGAGCTTTAAATCCTACTCCTGGAGCCTATACAACTTTAAATGGTAAAAGACTAAAGATATATGCTCTTAGAGTAAGTGATAGATATTACTCTAGAACTACTCCAGGTACAATAGTAGGATTTGAAAAAGATGGTATTAGAGTAGTTGCAGGAACTAAAGAAGTAATATTAACAGATATAGCTTTAGAAGGAAAAAAAAGATGTTTAGTAAAAGATTATTTAAATGGTGTAGATAAAAAAGATTTGTTAGGAGTAGTATTAAAGTGAAAGAAGAAAAGCCTAAAAAGAAAAATCCTTATCTAGAAGGAATTAAAAATTTAAGTAAAAGTTCAAGAGGAAAAGCTATTCTTTTCTTTCTCTTCTACTTTATCTTTTTCTTCTTAATAATATCATTAGTAAGATCAAATTATGCTACTAATAGCAATAATTCTAATACTAAAGATAATCCAGTTAGAACAGAATATAAATTAGATAAAATAGAAAATGGCAATTATCATTTTATAAGAGAAGAGAATATCAATGGCCTACTAACTAACTTTACAGGAGATAAAAATAATAATAAAACAGAAGGAGTAATGACAGTAAATAATATATTTACTAACTATTTTATTTATGATAATATTAATCTAGTAAAGACAACAGATAAATATGAGGTAACAAGTGAATTATACCATTTCAATAATATTACAGATGATAATAATATATCTAAATTCTTAGAAAAAGCTTATCTAGTGTCTAAAACAGAGTATGAAAGTGGTAATACTTCATATAATTATGAGATAACTACAAATACTATAGACTCTATTATTAATAATACTAACCTTGATATTGCCGATATTCCTAATAAAATAACCTTAGAGACTAATGAAGAAGATGAAGTAGTTAAAATTAGTTATGATTTATCTAGTTATGCTACTTATATTAACAATGTACCTACTACAACAACTATTACTATTAATTACTCTAATTTTGGAAAGATAGATGATATAGAAATACCAGAAAGTTAAATACTAAAAGGAGTGCTTATGAACCAAGATTTAAAGATAATAAAGAAAAAATATGGCGAAGAAATGATGCACCTTTGTCGTGAATTATTTCCAACTTTACTAGAACAAGAAGGACTATTGCCAAAACTATTACTTGATAACTTTAAAGAAAGTAGATCACTAGCAAAAGATATTATAGATAATAGCTTAGAAGAAGAATTTAAAAATTATATATATAATCAAGTAGATGTTGAAAATAACTATGAAGTAGTTGTATCTAAAAGACCAGAACAATTATTAAAAGAAGCAGGATATAATCTATATGAGTGTCATAGTGAAGAAGAAGTCCAAGCGTTTAAGAAATATTATGCTCCTAGTGAAGAGCTATGTACTTTTTGGGGCGGAAGATTAAACAAGTGTTATGTGTTTTTTGCCGTAAAAGAAAATGTAAATGAAATAAAAAGAGAAAACTTTCCTAAACCCCAAAGACAAGATGAATATGGAACATCAGTAATTAGTATTCAGTTTACTAAAGATAACTCTCACACTTTATCTATTAAAAATAGATATAATCATACAGTTAATAACCCAGATTCAACCTTTGGAAATAATTTAGATAATATTATACCAGGCCTTACTAGTAGTTTTGATAAGTACTATGGATTGCATCAATCTCATTCACAAGGGATATTTGAAATTCCAGGATATGTTAGAGCGAATGATGGTAAATATTATAAATATAATTATGAAATAAATAATATATACTACTGTGAAAACAATGTCATAATAGATAATTTTGAAGTACATGAATACCCTCATGAGCAATATATAATTTTAGACTATTTTGTTTTAGATTTAAAAAACAAACAAATTACATTATATGATACCGAAAAAAAGGATTCTTTTGTTGAAAGCTTTGGCACAATAAAAAATATAAACATTGTAAATAAAAACGAGGGAAAAGTTTTAACTATCAGTACAGAATCTAATTTAGAAGAAATTATAATAACATTAGATAAACAAAATAGAATAGTTAGTTACAATAATAAAACAATCACAAATATAGGCAGTAGTTTTCTTTCTGGCAATACTTCATTAACAAGTATAGAATTACCTAATGCTATAAATATAGGCGGTTGGTTTCTTTCTCATAATACTTCATTAACAAGTATAGAATTACCTAATGCTATAAATATAGGCGATAGTTTTCTTTTTCGCAATACTTTATTAACAAGTATAGAATTACCCAATGCTATAAATATAGGTGATTGGTTTCTTCATAGTAATACTTCATTAACCAGTATAGAATTACCAAATGTTACAAGTATAGGTGAAGAGTTTCTTCGTTATAATACTTCATTAACAAGTATAGAATTACCAAATGTTACAAGTATAGGTGGAGAGTTTCTTCGTTATAATACTTCATTAACAAATGTCGAATTACCTAATGTTACAAATATAGATGAAGATTTTCTTCGTTATAATACTTCATTAACAAGTATAGAATTACCCAATGCTATAAATATAGGTGATTGGTTCCTTGCTAATAATACTTCGTTAACAAGTATAGAGTTACCGAATGCTACAAATATAGGTTATAATTTTCTTTCTAATAATACTTCATTAACAAGTATAGATTTACCGAATGCTACAAATATAGGTTATAATTTTCTTTCTAATAATACTTCATTAACAAGTATAGATTTACCGAATGCTGTTAAAATAGGCCAATACTTCTGTCAGAATGCCCATAATATACAAACAGTTAATATACCGTTAGTACCAGAGTTAGAAGAAAAATTAAAATCAAGTGGTAAACATCTATAAAATACTACGAAGGAGAGAATTTATTATGATTAAATTAATAATAGAAAATATAAATGGATATAATTATACATTAAAAGATAATGATAACAATAGATATAAAATTAATATAGAGTTTTATGATATTGACGAATTACCTAAAGTAGGAGATATAATATATGTAAATAATAAGTTATTAAATAAAATTAATAATAATGTTGTTAGTTTTGGCAAGTTAGATGGTATTTATGGTAGAAAGATAACAGATGAAAACGATGAAGATATAATATGGTTATCAATTAATGACAAAGTTATTTACTTAAAAAGATATTATGGGTAATAAAGGAGAAACTTATGAAAAAGAAAAAAGGTATCAAAAAGATTATTATTGGTATTATTATAGTATTTGTAATAATTATAGGATTAATAACTTTTATGGCAGTAAAAGAATTACAGGAAGAAGATATTTTAAAGCAAGAGATAATTAATTATAGTAATAAAGACCTAATAACTGATGATTTTAAAATAGAAGTTAAAACAACAGGAGATAGAGCATACATAGAAGAAGCAGTTAAAAAGTATTATAAGAGTCTATCAGATAGTGTTAAAGCAATAAATAGTTATTTAAATGATGAAGAATTAACTAATATATTAACTGTTAATAGTCTAAGAAATGATAGTCCAAATTATACAAAGAGTCATAATCTTATAAGTAATACTAAAAGTAAAGTAGGAAAAGAATTAGAAAATATTAAAAGTCTTTGTGAAGAAGATACTATTAAAAACTTAATAGATAAAGATAAACTTAGTGATAGTGAATATTATTATGATTTTTATCTAGATCTTATGTACACTAAAAAAGATTTAGAAACACTTAATAGTACTAAAGAAGAAATGGAAACTCTATCTAATAATTTAAATGAATTCTTAGATAAAGTAGATGAAATATTAACTTTTTTAGAAACTAATGCTAATTATATAGAATATACAGATACAAATATAAACTTTACAAATGATGCCCTATTGAACGAATATAATAATTTACTTGATGAATTAACATCCAAAGCTAATAATATGACTCAAGAAGAAAGTGATATTTAATCATTTTCTTTTTACTTTTTCATATATATCAGTTATAATATTTAAAGAAAAGAGAGTGATAACATGTTTGAAAGCTTAGGAGATAGATTACAAAATGCTCTACATAAGATAAAAGGTTATGGAAAAATAACTGAAGATAATATTGGCGATATGATGAAAGAAATACGTCTAGCCTTACTAGAAGCTGATGTTAATTATAAAGTAGTTAAAGAGTTTGTTAATAATGTTAAAGAGAAAGCTTTAGGTGAAGAAGTTAGAACTAGTATTAAACCTGGAGATTTATTTGTTAAGATTGTTAAAGATGAATTAACTGAACTATTAGGTGGAGACTCTGCACCTCTAAATCTTAATGGTAACCCTGCTATATTAATGTTAGTAGGACTTCAAGGTAGTGGTAAAACAACTACTATTGGTAAACTTGCTAATTATCTTCGTAAGAAAAAAGGTAAGAAACCTCTAATGGTCGCTTGTGATGTATATCGTCCTGCTGCCATTGATCAGTTAAAACAATTAGGTAAAGAACTTAATATTGAAGTATATAGTGAAGGTAAAGGTAACCCTGTTGAAATTAGTAAAAATGCTATTAATTATGCTAAAGAAAATGGTTATGATTATGTCTTAATCGATACAGCAGGACGCCTACAAATCGATGAAAACTTAATGGAAGAGTTAGAAAATATAACAAAAGAAGTCTCTCCACAGGAAACATTACTTGTAATAGATGCAATGATAGGACAAGATGCAATTAATGTTATAATAGGTTTTAATGAAAGACTTAAACTAACAGGAGTAATACTTACTAAATTAGATGGTGATACTAAAGGTGGTGTCGCTCTATCTGTAAGACATTTAACTAATGTACCTATAAAGTTTATTGGAACAAGTGAAAAACTAGATGGACTAGACTCCTTTGACCCAGAACGTATGGCTGGACGTATTCTTGGTATGGGAGATATTGTCTCTTTAGTTGAACAAGCAGAAGCTGTGCTTGATGAAAAAGAAGCTGAAAAGACTGCTAAAAGAATGCAACAAGGTAAGTTTGACCTAGAAGACTTTTTATCAACACTAAAACAAATAAAAAAACTAGGACCCCTTGAAAACATTTTAAAATTAATACCTGGTGCTAAGAAAATGGGCCTTACAAATATAAATATACCACCTAAACAAATGGCACATATTGAGGCAATAATACTATCTATGACTAAAGAAGAAAGAAGAAATCCATCAATCATTAAAGCATCACGTAAAACAAGAATTGCTAAAGGTTGTGGCTTATCAGTATCAGAAGTAAATAAACTTTTAACCCAGTTTGAAAATATGAAAAAAATGATGAAACAAATGAAAAATGGAAACTTTAAAATGCCATTTTAGGCAAATAATTTATACACAAATCCCTAACTAGAATATCTTAATACTAGAGGAGGAAAGTGTATGTTATTTAATAATCAAGCTATTGATATGTCATCAACTATCGATGGTAACAATAATGTTGTTGACCAAGATATGAACATTGATATTAATATGAACAATAATAGTATGGGTATGGGACAAAATATGGAAATGATGGATAGCGAATCTCCAATCATTGAACCAGTACAAGAACGAGAGATAAATAGAACCTTCGTTCATCAAGTACCTCATGTATGTCCAATCCATACAAGAATAATTAATCATCACATTTTCAAACATACTTATTGTCCTAGATATACTTGTTGTGAAGAAAATGTTTGTTGCAATATTGACCAAGGTTCATGTTGTAATTTCCGTTAAGCCAAGATATGTATCTTGGCTTTTATCTGACTAAAGCTAAAATTATCAATTGATAATTTTAATGGTTCGTGTTATTATATTTACAGGTGATGCATATTGGATGTTACAGAAATTATAAATTTACTTCATAAGTCAGTCTCTAAAAAAGATTATGATTTTGTTCCTACTACTAAAAATAGAAACTCCAGAAGAAAATATGGGCTAACTTTATATGATATAGAAGACTTTCTAAAAACTATTACTGAAGAAGATCTAGTGAGTGGACCAGTGATAGATAGAGATATACCTAATGAAAAAGTATATATTTTTATGAAAGAAATTATTACAGGAGTAACTTTCTATGTTAAAATAAAAAAAGATAGTAAAGTTACTTATGATAGGATAAAAATATTATCTTGTCATGAAGCTGAGTATTAATTAGGAGGCGATTATTGTGAAAAAAAATAATTTAAGAGTTAGAAAAGTAAAAGTACAAGTTAAAGACAAAACTATTTCCTATGATGAATATTATTTAGTAAATGAACTTGGTGAAGAAATATTTAATAGACAGATAGAAATAGAAAATGATAATAGGTTATATAATATTTATAAAAAGCAAAAAAACTTATTAACAAGTACTGAAATAAAAGAAATAAGAAAAAAATATGGCTTAACTCAAAAAGAATATGCTTCTATTATAGGAGTAGGTGAAATAACTGTTCATCGCTTTGAAAAAGGAGCGATTCAAACAGAAGCAGTTGATTCTATAATGAGATTATCAAATAATCCTAATAATATGTATCTGCTACTTTTGAAAAACAAAAATAATATAACAAACGCATTATATGAATCAACTTTAAATAAAGTACAAGAACTGATGACATTAAAACGTCATAAACTTATAGATATAAATACTTTTGATACAGACTTACTATCATTTAAAGAAGAAAATGCAATTGATGTAGCTAAAAATATTATAAAAATGTATAACGAAAAAGTTGATAGATTGGTAAAAGAATATAATATTGTTCCTGAATATATAACTAATTTAAAATTACAAAAATTATTATATTATGTCCAAGCTATTAGTTTACAAGTCTTTAAAAAAATAGCTTTTAAAGAAAAAATAATTGCATGGTCATATGGTCCAGTTGTGAATGAAATATATCAAAAATATAAAGAAAATCATAGTAATGAAATTAAAACTGATGAAAAAGTTAAAAAGTTATCAAGTGGTTTAGAAAAGGTAATTAACGAAGTTATCGATAGTTATGGAAGTATGGAAGCTAATAAATTAATTGATTTTACCCATGAGGAAGAACCATGGAAAAATACAGAAATAAATAAAGAAATTAAAACAGATATAATAAAAGAATACTTTAATAAAGTTTATGAAGTTTAAATATTAATAATATATTCTTATTTACATGTTTAAAAATGTCTAATTATGTCATATCACTTGTAAAATATTCTTTATAATTATAAGATAATAATAAGGAGTGTGATACAAGTGAATTATCCATCTATTGATAAATTACTTAATATTGTAAGTTCTAAATATGAATTAGTCCATATCGCTGCAAGGCGTAGTAAAGAAATGACTAAAGATGAACATTATCAACTAGCCCTTAATCAGTATAAATGTGAAAAGAATATAGGCAGAGCCTTAGAAGAAATATTAGAGGGAAAATTAAAAGTAGTTGAAAAAGAAAAATAATATATTTAAACACATATCAAAATGATGTGTGTTTTGTTGTTTAATGTGATAGAATAATTTTAAAGGGGGATTTTGAATGCTAAAAGATTTATGCTTTGAAATAATAGAAACCTGTCCTAATAATTGTTTGTTTTGTTCTTCTTGTTCATCTATTAATAAAACAAGAATGATAGATTATAATAAGTTTAAAGAAGTAATTGATTATTTTATTAGTATAGGCGGAATAAAAGAAATATCTATATCTGGAGGAGAACCTCTATTACATCCTGAACTTTTAAGAATGATTAGATATTGTAAATTAAATAATATTAAAGTAGTCTTATTTACAAGTGGTATAAAATTAAGAACTAAAATGACAGAAGAAGATAAAGAGCAATTAGAGTTTAATTTAAGGAAACAGTATAAATCTTATCTATCTGAAGGTATGTCTCAAAAAGAGTTTGACACACTTATTGAAAAACAAATGGAGGTTTACTTAAGATATAATGAAAAAAAATTTGATTCTCTATCATCATATGACTGTAAACTATTAAAAGAAAGTGGACTTGATAAAATTGTTTTTGACTTTCAAGCTTGGAATAAAGATGTATATGATAAAATTATGGGAACTAAAGATTTATTTGACTTAGTAACATTATCAATGATAAAAGCTAAAAGTTCAGGATTAAAAACAGATGCTCACTTTATTCCTACAAAAATTAATTATAAAGAGCTCGTTGATATTATTGAGATGCTTAATGTTGCAGAATTTGATGAGTTAAGCATTCTTAATTTTGTTCCCCAAGGAAGAGGTAAAACTAATAAAGATTTACTATCTTTAACAGAAGAAGAATTTGGAGAGTTTCTTGAAATCTATGAAAAACGTAAAAATGAATTTAAAGGAAAATTAAGAGTAGGAATTCACTTACAAGAAGAAGATGACCATAAATGTACAGCTGGGCTTTCTAAACTAGTTATTAAATATGATGGAACAGTTTTGCCATGTGCAGCCTTTAAAGAATATGATTTAGAAATTCTTAATAGTATGGGAATAAAAACTCCAAATATTTATGATAACTTAGAAGAAGTAGAAATACATAATGGAACTAGAAAAAAGCCTTTATGTAAACAGTTATATCATTTTAATAAAGTAATTAAATAAGGAGATATATATGAAAATAGAAAAGTTTAAGAAAAGACCTAATGGATTATATACAATATATTTAGATAATTTTAATAGTTATGATTTTTATGAAGAAATAATTTTAAAGTATGAATTATTACTAACTAAAAATATAGAGGAAGATGAACTTAATAAAATAATCACAGACAATAAAAACTATGAAAGTTATTATCAAGCTTTAAAGCTTCTAAAAAAAGCAATAAAAACTAAACTAGAAGTAATTAAATATTTAAAAGATAAAGATTATAGTAAAGAAAATATAAATCTATCTATAAAAATGTTAGAAAAACAAGGCTATCTTAATGATAAAAACTATGCTAAGAGTTATGTTCATAATAGTATTATAACTACTACTAAAGGCCCTAAAAAAATAATATTAGAATTAGAAAAAAAAGGTGTTGAAGAAAAAGACTATAAAGAAGCTTTAGAAGAATATACTGAATCTATAGAAAAAGAAAAAATAGAGAAGTTAATCTCTAAAAAAATAAAATCTAATCACAGTAAGAGTGCTAAAATTCTAAAACAAAAGCTATTACAAGATTTAACTAATAATGGCTTTAGCAAAGAAATAATTATGGAGGTATTAAATTCTCTTTCTATAACAGATAATGAAGAAATAGCAAGAAAAGAATATCAGAAATACTATAATAAATTAAGTAAAAAATACTCGGGTAGGGAACTGGAATATAAATTAAAACAAAAGATGTATAGTTTGGGATTTAAAGATTATAATGATTTTTAATACTAATTTTAGAAATAATTACTGCAATTAAAAATAGAACCTAACTAGTTCTATTTTTTAGTATAGACATATGGCTTTAATGAAGGATCTCTATGACTTTTAACAATTTCTTCAATATAATAAATACCTAAAGATTCAACTTTTCTACCTACTTCGATTAAATCTTCTCCTTCGATTCCATAAGCTTTAAGTAAAGTAATAAATAATACTGCTGGCCATGGAGCATTATCTTCTTCCTTAACAATACATCTTTCAAATTCATATGAAGTACTAATAGTTCTTTGTTCAATTGGATAATTAAGTCCAAATCTTTTTAAGGCCCCAAACAAGTCAGCTGTATTAGCTTTGCCTTTTTCTATTAAATGATTATGTAAAATAATAGTGGCTTTAATTCTATAATTATTATCATCTAACATATTATAATTAGATCTAGTCATATAAAGTTTAGCCTTTGTTCTATCAATCATTCTATAACATTTAGACCAATCATTAAGAAGTTCTAAAGAACTATTACCTTTAATAGCATCCTCTATACGTTTATTACGTAGTTTTCCATCATTATTACTTTCTTCTTTAACTTGTTCTCTCCAGATAAAGAAATCCTCAGTAGTTTTTATATTAGGAAATTGTTTAAAGTCATTTTCAACTTGCCTACATATCTCATTTATTCTTTCTTCATTAGCAAAATTATTCATCTAATCCCTTCTTTCGTATTGCATATTATACTATTAATAACTGTTTTTGTCAAAAAAAGGAGTATCACAAAATACTCCCTCAATATATTTAATTAATATAATTAACTAGCACTGGTATTGCTACTAACACTTGCAATTAATTGATCCATTAACTCATCATAATCTTTCTTTAAGCTATCATCTTTAAATTCAATACCTGCCTCTTTTCTAATTTCAATTAAGGCATTATATCTAAGAGTAGCATCATCATTTAATTTTTTATCTGCAAGCGTTTTTATAATATCATCTTTAACTTTCTTAAGTTTAGGTTTACTCTTTTGATCAACTTTAAGTATTATATGATAACCAAAACTAGATTTAACAGGCTCTTCTGTATATTTACCTTTTTCAAGCTTAATAGAAGCATTTAAGAAAGCCTCATCCATATTATCATCTTTATTGAAGTAATCTATTAAACCTCCATCACTAGCACTTCCAGTATCATCACTATTCTTTTTAGCAAGTTCTGCAAAGTCAGCTCCATCATCTAATTCTTTTATAAGTTTTTCAGCTTTTTTCTTAGCTTTTTCTTCAGCTTCAGTTTTCTCTTCAGTTGACATATCATCAGTAACATCAGGTTTAATTAAAATATGTCTAACTTTTATATCACCAATAACTTCATCATCATAATACTTTTGTATCTCATCATCAGTAATACTTTTCTTTACATAATCTTCAATTGCTAAATTTCTCTTATATTCAAGTGATAACATATCTCTTAATTCATCTTCATCTTCAACACCTAAATATTGAGTAATAGCAGCTTCAAAAGCATCTTGATCATTATTATATTGAGACTTCATTTGTTCAATTTGTGAATCTATAGTCTCTTTTTCTTCGTTATCAGTCTTATACTTTTCATCAAATAATTGATGATCAATTAAATCTACAAGCATAGCAATACCATACTTATCTCTTAATTTTTCATATAATGTATCTGCTTTTATAGAACCTTCATCAGTTTTAACGATGGTATGATTATTTTTAAGCTCAGCATTATTACCACAACCAGTGACAAGTAAACATATTGCTATTGCCCCGACTGTTACTTTAACTAATTTTTTCATTGTCTAAATCTTCCTCCTAATATTTAATAATTTCAATAAATATAATAGCATAACTTCTTACTAACTTGCAAATAAATAAGGCAAATTTATCACACTTTTTAAATATTTACCATAGAATAATGTGAACACTAGAAAAAAAGGAGGATTAAGTTATGGGTAATTGTAATTCAAACAGCGCTATTGTATTAGTATTATTTATCTTACTAGTTATAATTATAGGGGCCTATATCTAAAATATTATAAGGAGGTGTAAAAATGTCTTGTTCAAATAATCAAACAGTAACTACTAGCTGCTGTTCTAGACCAAGAAATAGCTTTGTAATCATAGTTGTATTATATATTTTACTAGCTATTATCTTAGGTTCTTGTATGACTTATTAATTAAGAAACTCTAAAATTAGAGTTTCTTTTCGTATAATAATAAAATAATTGTAAATACTAACAAATAGGTGAAGCTTAATGACAAAAAAAAGAACTTATACTATTATTTAAATAATTTTCTTTTATTTTCCTTCTTTGGCTTTCTCTTTGAAAATATAATGCATTTAATAACAGCAGGAAGCTTAACTAATAATCCTTTCTATGGGCCATGGATGCCTATATATGGATTTGGTGTAATTATTATGATTTTTCTTACAAGATTAGTATTTAATAGAATAAAGTTAAATAGGCCTTTAAAAATTATTATTCTTTTCTTAGCAGTTACTATAATCTTAACTATATTAGAACTTGCAGGGGGATACTTAACAGAATTTGTTTTTCATAAAAGTTTTTGGGATTATACTGATTTAAAATTTAATTTTGGTAAATACATTGCCCTAGAAGTAAGTCTAGGCTGGGGAATCGCTTGCCTAATATTTCTCTATATAATAAAGCCTCTAATAGATAAATTTATTGAAAAAATTCCTAAATTCATTTCTATAATTCTTTTAATATTAATGATAATTGACTTTATTTTTAGTTTCTTTCTAAAATAGACTGTAATCGCAAAAAAAAGAATATAAAAAAGTTTTGCGGTTATAGACGTAAAACTTTGACAAATATTAAATGTTAGTATATAATGATATCAGAGGTGATATTTATGCTTGTGAGAGAAAAATATTTAAATCAGTTAATAGCAGGAAAAGACTTGAATTTAATAAAAGCAATTACTGGAGTAAGAAGAAGTGGAAAGAGTACGTTATTATTACAATATAAAGATTATCTAATAAATGAAAATATTAAAGAAGAAGATATCATATATATGAATTTTGAAAGTGCTATGTTTTATGATATAAAAGATTATAAAGATTTATATAATTATATAAAAGAAAAAGTAAAAAATAAAAGTAAAAAATATATATTATTAGATGAAGTTCAAAATGTAGATAAATGGGAAAAAGCTGTTAACTCTTTATTAGTAGATATTAATTCAGATATTTATATAACAGGCTCAAATGCTTATCTTTTATCAAGTGAACTTACAACACTTCTTGCAGGTAGAGTTTTAACGATAAAGATATATCCATTCTCTTTTAAAGAGTTTATTAAAGAATATCCATTTAAAAATAATGAGGATAAGTACGAACAATTTGACAAATACTTAAAATTTGGTGGATTGCCAATGTTAGTTAATATGAATGATAATGAAGAGTTGATGACTAATTATTTAAATGATATAAAAGAGGTTGTTTTAAAGAAAGATGTTATTAGTAGAAATAATATAAAAGATATAGTATTTCTAGATAATTTAATTAAATATATGGCTTCTGTTATAGGAAATTTAACAACTCCTAATTCTATTGCCGAATTTATGAAAAAAAATGGTAGTTCTATTAGTAATGAAACAGTAGATTCTTATTTAAAAATGTTAGAGAATGCTTATTTTATCTATAGAGTACCTAGATTTGAATTGAAAGGAAAACAACTATTAAAGACACAAGGTAAATACTATTTCGTTGATAATGGTTTAAAAAATGTACTAGATGGAACCTCCTCGTATGATAGTGGTAGTAGTTATGAAAACTTAGTTTATATAGAATTATTAAGAAGAGGATATGAGGTATATGTAGGAAAGTATGATAATATTGAAATTGACTTTATTGCTATTAAAACTAATGAAAGAGTATATTACCAAGTATCAAGAAGTATTTTAGATGAAAAAGTAGAAGAAAGAGAAAAGAAATCTTTACTTGCTATCAATGATAATTATAAGAAAGTCATATTAACAATGGATAATGTTAAGAATAAACAAATAGAAGGTATAGAAGTAGTTAATATTATTGATTTTTTAATGAGTGATGAATAATGAAATTAAAAATAAAATATCTTATAACTAAATTAAATAATGATAACTTAACTAAAGATGATATAAGGGAAATTAATAGTTTAATGTTCAATTTTCATGATAAAATAACTTCTCCTGACTTAATTTTAGTTCTAGCTAGTAGTTCCATTAAAAGAATAGAAAAAGCAGTAGAACTAGCCAAGAAATATCATTTAAAAATATTAATAAGTGGAGCTAACTACTTATCAAAGGATAGAATGTATGAGTATGAGAAGTATTATATCTATGCTATAACTCATGGTCTTACTAAAGATGATTTAATATTAGAGTCTATTAGTCATAATACTAAAGAAAATATTATAAATTCTCTAAAACTAATAAAAGGTAAGTATCATAACATTATAATAATCAGTAGTTCACAACACTTACTAAGAGTAAAACTAACTTTAGAAAAAGAATTACAAAAGAAAAAAATTACTAATATAAACTATTATCTAGTACCAAGTTATGCTACTTTAGTACCTAAAGATACTTGGTATAAAGAGGAAAAAGCTAAAGAGATAATTAAAGGGGAGTTAGAAAGATTAATTAAATATAGATTAATAAAATGAGTAAAGAAAACCTCTACTCATTTTTTAATTTTTCATATACATCTTTAACATCACTAACTACGCTACTATCAAAAGTACATTTAAATTTATCACTATTATATCTTGGTATTAAATGAATATGATAGTGCTTAATATCTTGCCCATAATAATTATTTTGACAAATAGTTAAACCATCAATATTAAGTTTATCCTTTAAGATAGGATAAATCTTTGTCTTAATAGTATCAATCATATAAGTAATAACTTCATTAGGTGTAGTAAATAAATTCTCATAATGCTCTTTTGGTATTACTAAAGTATGACCATCACTATTAGGATTAACATCTAAAAATGCTAACACTTTATCATCTTCATATACTTTATAAGATGGTACTTCTCCTTTAATTATTTTACAAAACAAACAATCATTCATCAAAATTTCCTCCTTTAACTATCTTTATTATACCATTATTATCAAAAGTAACACTATAACTATTTGTAATTAATCCAAATTCTTCAGCAATAGTATTAAAACTATTAATTAAGTTATTAAGATAAACTTCATCCAAACTATCAACTTTAACATAATAACTAACAGAATAATAACCGGTATTATAGATATTTTTCTCAAGAATATCTTTCTTCTCCTCATCACTATATTTATCTAAAGTTTTAAACTCTATTTTTATATCTTTATAATTAGTATTTTTAAAGGCTTCATTATATTTTTCTAATACAAGCTTTTCACATCTTTCTATAATACTTTTACCTTTCACAAAATTATCTTTATAATTATCAGTAATCTTATTATTAATAGATTTAATAGTAAAGTTTAGCTCTTCATAATCTTTATCATAGTAAGTAATACTATAACTATTATCATCTTTGTTATATTTTAAATCGCCTTTAGATACGTCTAACTTATTATAATTATCATTAAAATAACTATTAATAGCCTTTTCTTCATCTTCAGCTTTCAGACTAGGAACTTTTTCTCTAACTATAATAAATCCAAAAAATATAAGAATAAGTCCCAAAAGCAAAGCTTGTCCTATCATTAATTTGTTCATTTTCCTATTATACATAAAAAGCACGATCCTTCCTCTTTATATTTTATCAAAACCTTTAAATATAAGCAATTATGTGTTATACTAAGCATGTATTTTAACACAAATATTGACAATTTAATGATATAATTTATCATACAATTAGAAAGGGTGATAACATGTTTAAAATAGATAAGTTAAGTGTATTAACAAAAGATACAGCTAAAGAGATTTTAAAAGATTTTTCTCTTACTATAAATGATGGAGAAATACATGCTATTATGGGACCTAATGGCGTAGGTAAGAGTACTTTATCAAAAGTAATAATGCACCATCCTGATTATGTTATAGAAAGTGGTACTATTACTTATAATGAAAAGACTCTAAATGATTTAACAACAGATGAAATAGCAAGACTAGGTATTTACTTACTTATGCAAGATCCATCTATTATTGATGGTGTAAGTAATAGTGAAGCTTTAAGAACTGCCTTAAAAGAAAGAGGTAGTGATACTAATCTATATACCTTTATTACTAAGATGAAAAAAGAATTAGACTCTCTAAATCTACCAAAAGATGTTATGCATAGGTCTATTAATAAAGGATTATCTGGTGGTGAAAGAAAGAAAAATGAAGTCTTAGGACTAAAAGTCTTAACCCCTAGTTTTATTATCTTAGATGAATTAGATAGTGGACTAGATGTAGATAGTTTAAAAGTAGTTGCTAAAAACATTAATGAATATTTAAAAGAACATCAAGATACCAGTGTCTTAATTATTACTCACTATAGTAGAATTCTAGATTTAATTAAACCAGACTTTGTTCATGAGATGAAAGATGGTAAGATAATTAAAACAGGAGATATTACTCTTGCCAAACAAATAGAAAAAACAGGTTTTACTGGGGTAAATGAAGTGGAGTCAAGTGAAAATCATGAATAATATATTATTAGATAGTACAGTTTGTTTTAATAAAGAAGGTACTTTTAAACTAGAACTAGATAAAGATACTACTATTAATATTGAAAGTGATAATGTAAAACTATATCTTGTAACAAAAAATAATATAAAAGTTGATTTTAATATTTTAAACTCTACAACTATTTATAATATTACAGAAGAAAGTATTACTGTTAATATTAATATCTATAACAAAGCTAAACTAGATTTTTATAATATGACTGTTACTGATAAAAAGATAACTAATGAAGTAAATGTTTATCATCAAAATAAAGAGACTATAAGTAATGTTATATGTCATGGTATTAGTTATGATAAAGGAGATTTAAAGTTTATTGTTAATGGCTATATTAAAAAAGGTATGATAGGCTCTATTTGTAATCAGTCCAGTAGAATAATTAACTTAGATGAGGGTAAGAGCTTAATAGAACCCAATCTCTTTATCGATGAATTTGATTCTATTGCCAATCACTCTGCCTATACAGGTCCTTTTGATAATAAGTTATTATTCTATTTAGAAACAAAAGGAATAAGTAAGAAAGAAGCTTTTAATCTTCTTTTAAATGGATTTATGAAGATGGTAGAACTTCCAAAAGATTATGAGAGTGTACTTAATAATATTTTAGATAAAGTAATGAGGAGGTGATTATTATTAATCGTGAAGATTTTCCTATTTTAAATAATGATATAATATATTTTGATAATGGAGCGACTACTCTAAAACCTAAATGTGTAGTTGAAGCGATGAATGATTATTACTATAATTATGGAGCGAATATTCATAGAGGAGATTATAAAATATCTTTTAAAGCAAGTGAAGAATATGAGAAAGTTAGAGATAAAGTAAAAGACTTTATAAATGCTAAAAGTAGTAAAGAAATAGTTTTTACAGCAGGTGATACAGACTCTCTTAATAAGATAGTCTTTGGCTTTATGAAAGATTATTTAAATGAAGGAGATGAAGTCTTACTTACAAAAAGTGAACATGCCTCAAACGTCTTACCTTGGTTAGAGTTATCTAAAGATAAAAAGATAAAGATAAGTTATATACCTTTAAATGATAATCATGAATTAACCCTAGAAGCTTTAACTGATACTATAACTGATAAAACTAAAGTAATCTCTATCGCTCATATTACTAACGTTGTAGGAGATGTAAGAAATATTCATGAGATAAGTAAAATCGCTCATAAAAACAATATAATATTAGTAGTAGATGGTGCCCAAAGTGTTCCTCATATGAAAACAGATGTTATTAAAGATGATATTGACTTTTTAACGTTTTCAGCTCACAAGATGTTAGGACCAACTGGAGTAGGAGTACTTTATGCTAAAGAAAAATATTTAGAAAAGATGAGACCTATAGAATATGGGGGAGGTATGAATCAATACTTTGAAGTAACAGGAGAAGTAGAGTATAAGAGCATTCCTACAAGATTTGAAGCTGGAACTCCTCCTATCGCTGAAGTAATAGGACTAGGCTCTGCCATTGATTATTTACAAAAAATAGGTATGGATAAAATCTATGAATACGAAAAAGAACTAAAGAGATATCTTGTCTCTAAACTAGAAAGTAATACTAAAGTAATTTTATATAACAAAAGTACTGATAGTGGTGTCCTAGCATTTAACCTAGAAGGAATATTTAGTCAAGATACAGCCATTTACCTAGACCATTATAATATCTGTGTAAGAGCAGGTAATCACTGTGCTAAAATATTAAAAGATGAAATAAATATTAAAAATACTTGTCGTATCAGTTTATATTTTTATAATACTAAAGAAGAGATAGATAAGTTAGTAGAAGTCTTAGAAAAGTCTGATGATTTATTTAAAGTAATATTGTAGGAGGAGTAATCATGGATAGAGAATTAAAAAGAGAAATAATACTAGATAATTATAATAATCCTTATCATAAAGGACTAAAAAATGAAAGTGGTTATAAAAAAGCGAATACTAATAATGAATCTTGTATTGATAATATCGATATAGAACTAAAAATAGAAGATGGTAAAGTAGTAGATGCTAATTTTGATGGAGAAGCCTGTGCCATATCAACTTCTGCCACCTCAATTTTCTTGCGAAAAATAATAGGGAAGAGTGTTAGTGATGTTAAAGAATTAATAGAAAACTATGAACACTTAATAGATGAGAAAGATTATGATGAAGAAAAATTAGGTGAACTTATGGCCTATGATACTATCTATATGCAACCTAATAGAAAACACTGTGCCCTTCTTCCTGTCGATACAATTAATAAGATTCTAAAGGAGGAAAATAGTGGAGATTAAGGGACTAACTAAAGAGAATATTTTAAAAATATCAGAACATAAAAAAGAAGCAGATTGGGTCAAGAATTATCGATTAAAGTCATATGAATATTTTGAAAAAATGAATAAAGACTTACCATTTGGACCTAAGTTTAAACTTAACTTTGATGATATTATTTACTATAAGAGTGCAACTGATGAATTAACTGATGACTGGTCTAAAGTAATGAAGCCAATTAAAAGTGAATTAGATAAACTAGGTGTCCTTGAAAGTGAACAATATATGGCTGGTATGGGTGTTCAATATGAAAGTGAAGTAATCTATCATAATATGCTTAAAGAACTTACTGACAAAAAAGTAATCTTTACATCAATTGATAATGCCATTAAAGAGTATCCTCTTCTTGTTAAAAAATACTTTGGCAAGATAGTTAAAAACACAGATAATTTATACGCAGCCTTAAATGGTTCTGTATTTTCAGGAGGAAGTTTTATTTATATACCACCTCATACTAAACTAGATAGACCACTACAAAGTTACTTTAGAATTAATAGTAAAGGAATGGGCCAGTTTGAAAGAACTTTAATTATTGTCGATGATGATAGTGAACTTCATTATATTGAAGGATGTACCGCTCCTACTTATGCTACTTCATCTCTACATGCTGCTGTTGTCGAAATCTATGTTGGAAGAAACAGTAAATGCCGTTATACTACTATTCAAAACTGGGCTCCTAATGTCTATAACCTAGTTACTAAAAGAGCCTTAGTCGAAGAAAATGGTACAATGGAGTGGATTGATGGTAATATCGGTAGTGCTTTAACTATGAAATATCCTTGTTGTATCTTAAAAGGAGATAACTCAACTGGTACTTGTATTAGTATCGCTGTCGCTAGTAATAATCAAATCCAAGATACAGGAGCCAGAATGATTCATTTAGGTAAAAATACTAACAGTAAGATAATCTCTAAAAGTATTGCAAGAGCAGGTGGTGTTTCCACATATCGTGGTGATGTTAAGATTAAAGAAGATGCCACTAACTCATACTCTATGATAAAATGCGACACTTTAATACTAGATAAAGATAGTATAAGTGATACTGTACCTACAAATATAGTCTCTAATAACACTAGTACTATAGAACATGAAGCGACTGTTTCTAAGATAAATGATGCTAATATTTTCTATTTGGAAAGTAAAGGGATTCCTAAAGAAACTTGTGAAGAATTAATCGTTTTAGGCTTTCTAGAAGAGTTTAGAAAAGAACTACCTATGGAGTATGCTGTTGAACTAAATCAACTTTTGAAAAAAAACTTGTAATTTTGTAAATTCAAGACTTTTTAGCTTTCAAAATTTAAAAAGTGCCTAGAGAAAATTGAAAATTGAGAGCAAAAAAAACTTGAATTTTTAATTTTCTCTTTTTGCAACAAAATAAGATATATGCTACCTTAGTTGCGAAAGGAGGAATTATATGTTAAACAGCTTAATTTTAGTAGGTCGCCTAACCAAAGATATTGAAATAAGAGAAACAGAATCTGGTAAGAAAGTAGGAACTATTTCTCTAGCTATTCCTCGTTCTTTTAAGAACATGGATGGTGTATATGAAACTGATTTTGTAAATTGTACTCTTTGGGAAGAAAAAGCTAAACTTACTAAAGAGTATTGCCAAGTTGGTGATATAGTTGGTATTAGAGGAAGACTTCAAAGTAATATTATCAAAACTGAAGAAGGCTCTAGATACTTCTTAGAAGTAGTAGCAGACAAGGTTACTTTTCTGTCAAATAAGAAGAAAGACAATGTCAAGAATAATGATAAATAGTCATTTTTATGCTTATTTTTCAATAAATTTAAAATAATAGTTGACTTTTACTGTAAAAAAGTTTTATAGTTTAGTAAACAATTAATTAAGGAGAGACAAATATGTTACTAGGTAAACGTTTAAAAGAGTTGCGTATCTCAAACGGATTAACGCAACGCGAGTTGGGCGAGCGTGTAAATGTTACAAAAGTGAGTATTTGTTGTTATGAAAATGGCACGAGAGTCCCAACTTTAGACACACTAACAAAATTAGGAAAGGTTCTAAATGTAGATGTAGATTATCTTTTAGGATATGATAATCCAGTCAAGCCAAAAGGTAAGAAGAAAAAAACTACTAGTATGGCCGAAGAAGAAATTGCCTTTGTTATGGGACTACGTAAATTAGAAGATATTCATAATTTAATAATTGAAGATCCAAATAAAGCGATTGACATAATAAGTAAGAGACTAGAAGACTAGCTCTTATTTTTATTTAAGAAAAATAATTGAATTAAAGGATAGTAATTAGGATAGAATATTAGTATTGGGAGATAGTTTTTATGCGAAGAGTAAAAAGATATTAATGGTAGTGCTTTTATTTGTAGTAACATTAAATATTAATTATTTAGGAATGATGGTTAAAAGCATAATAGTAGAAAGTAGTGAATATAAAAAAGGAAATACAACTAACTTAGTATTTGGAGCATATGATGAAGATTATTATGTGTATAGAAGTGGGAAACGATACTATCAAACAAAAGATAGTTGTTTAAAAGCTGTAGAGAATGAAGAAGATTGCGAATGTAGGGAACTAGCCTCAAAAGAAGATAAGATGTATTGTAAAATAATAAGAGTAAATGGTGATGGAAGTTTAAGGTTAATTTATAATGGGACTGGTCCTACGTCATTTAGCGAAGAAATATCAGGAGTAATTGGAATAACACCATATAATTTAAAAGTAAATGATCCAAAATATAGTGGCTATACCTATGATAATGGAACAGATTCATTTATAAAGAAAGAGGTAGATACCTGGTATAATAATACTTTAGGAAGTAATCCAACAACAAACAGTGCTTTATATATAGAAATAGGACTTATCTTAATACTAATACTTGGAACAGGTGCATATAGGGACTTTCCAAAAATAAAATTACCAATTTGACAAAATAAAAACAACTTCGTAAACTGTTGTTAAGATAAAAAAATACAGTAAAGAAGTTGTTAATATGATTATATCAGAAAAAATTAAAAAATGTTATGGTAATTTAATAGAAAGTATCAAAAAATGCAATGATAAAGAACAAAAACTGTTTATGATTGGTTCTTTAGCAGTTGATATAGGTGGTAGATGTATCTCTGCTCTTTCTAAAATCTTTGGTATATCAAGAATTACAATAAGAAAAGCAATTAAATTATTCAAAAAAGAAATTGTATATTATCCAATTACCGAAACAAGAGGAAGAAAAAAACTTACAGAAATATATCCTTATTTAGAAAAAGATATAACTGAAGTAATAGAAAACAGTTTATCCACTGATCCTAAATTTAAAACAGAAAAACAATATGTTAATATGACCGTAAAAGAAATTAAGAAACAATTAATAGAAACTGGAAAATATGAAGAAAACAGTTTCTCTAATAGTTCTTTAAATAATATCTTAAATGAAATGGGTTATGGATTAAAGAAAGTAAAAAAGACAAAACCACTTAAGAAAATAAAAGAAACTGATGATATATTTGATAATGTAAAGAAGAAAAAAGAAGAAGGATCATCAGATAATAAAACAGTAATGATATCAATAGATACAAAAGATAAAGTATTATTGGGACCTTTTTCAAGAAATGGTTATAACAGAGTTGTAATTGAAGCAGTAGATCATGAATTAACTAATAATTGTCTAATACCATTTGGAATACTTGATTTAAAGAAAAATATACCTTATTTATTTAATTACACATCTAAACCTACCTCTCTTGATTTAGTAGATTGTATAGAAGAATTTTATGTAGAACAATATTTAAATAGTGATATTAATAAGTTGATGATATTTTTAGATAATGGACCAGATAATAGTGGTGTTAGAACTGTATTTTTATCAGGATTAATCAATATATCAAGAAGATATAATATAGAAATAGAACTAGTTTATTATCCACCATATCATTCTAAATATAATCCTATAGAAAGATTGTGGGCAAGACTAGAAATGATATGGAATGGCTTCTTACTAGAGACAATAGATATCTGTTTAAATTTTATGAAGAATTTAACTTGGAAAGGAGTTAAATCAGTTACTAAATTAAAAGAAGTTAAATATGAAAAAGGATTAACTATTGATAAAAAGAAGATGAAAAATCTTGAAGATAAATACATTACTAGAACAGAAGGTATAAAAAAATGGAGTGTTCTTATTACTCCATAATTGGTAACTTTATTTTTGGAAAGTCCCTATAACTTATAGAATAAATAATGTTGTAGATAAAGAATAAATTTAATATTTGTAAAATACTGTGAAGTCTCTTGTAATTAGAGACTTTTTTAATTATTATTAAAGTGGTGATACTATGATATTAGATATAATAAGTAAGAAAGCTAATAAATATGAATTAACTAAAGAAGAATTAGAAACTATCTTTATGGGATATTTAAAAGGAGAAGTAAAAGACTATCAGATGAGTGCTTTTCTAATGGCAATTTGTATTAATGATATGAGTGATAGTGAAATATTCGCTCTTACAGATATCTTTATTAGAAGTGGAGATGTCCTTGATTTAAGTTTTATTGATGCTATTAAAGTAGATAAACATTCAACAGGTGGAGTAGGTGATAAAACAACCTTAATAATCGCTCCTCTTGTTGCAAGCCTTAATGTCCCAGTAATTAAAATGAGTGGTAGAGGCTTAGGTTATACTGGCGGAACTATAGATAAATTAGAATCTATCCCCGGTTTTACTGTTGACCTTACTGAAGAAGAGATAAAAAAACAAGCCAAGGAGATTGGCCTTGTTATTACAAGTCAAACTAAAGACTTAGCTCCTCTTGATAAAAAAGTATATGCTCTTCGTGATGTAACTGCTACTACAAATTCTATTCCTTTAATCGCTAGTAGCATAATGAGTAAAAAAATAGCAGGTGGTGCTGATAAAATCGTAATAGATATAAAAGTAGGAAACGGTGCCCTTATTAAAACAAAAGAAGAAGCAGAACGTTTATCTAGTCTCCTAATAAAAATAGGTACATACTATCAAAAAGAAGTTAGAACCGTTATTTCTGATATGAATAGACCTCTAGGACATAATATTGGTAATAAATTAGAAGTAATGGAAGCACTTGATGTATTAAAAGGTAATACTAAAGGAAACCTTCTTGATTTATCACTTACTCTAGCTAGTAAAATGGTATCTTTAGGTAAAGGAATAAGTGAAGATAAAGCGATGGTTGAAGTTAAAGAAAATCTACAAAATGGTAAAGCCCTAGATAAATTTTTAGAATTTGTTAAATATCAACATGGTAATATAGATGAATTAGAAATTAATGCTAAAGTTTATAATATAAAAGCTAATAAAAATGGAACTTTAAAAGATATAAATGCTCTAAATATTGCTAAACTTAGTGAATATTTAGGAGCAGGCCGTAAAAGTAAAGATGAGAAAATAGATTATAATGCTGGTATCGTAATAAAAAAAGAAATAGGTGATGAGATAAAAGAAGGTGATATTCTAGCCAGTCTTTATACAAATATTGACAACCCTACTTTTAATCTTGAAAGAATATTTGAAATTTCTTGAAAAAAATTCTTCTATTTGCTATACTCTATATAAGGTAAGGTGATTATATGAGTTCTAGTAAGGTAAGTCAAAGAAGACAAATAAAAAGAACTAAAAACAAAAGAAATGAAGAAAAATTTGATAAAGCTTCTAGTGATGTAAAAAAAATAGGAATAGTATCTTGCTGTTTATTAGCAATTATATTAATAATAGGTTTCTTTATCGAACCTAATGAAAGCTATGCTGCTGTAGTAGAAAAACTTCCAGATAGTTTTACTTCTGTAAAAGTACCAGAAGATGGACTTCCAGCAGAATTTGCTCACTACATAACATATGAAGATACAATTGTTACCACTCCTAAAGAGTTCTATGGAACAACAGGTGGTAGCAGATTAGCTAATATCTACTGTATGGATAGAAAACTAAAAATGGAAGGTGGAAGAACCTATGTAAAAGATAAATCAGTAATAGATGCAAGTCTTGCTGTTAAATATCCTGGTTTAATCTATATTATTGAACATGGTGATACTCTACCACAAGAACTTCTAAATACAGTTTCTTCTGATGAAGAAAAAGTCTTAATATATTATATAAATCAATTAGCAGTATGGTGGTATCTAGATATTGCTAATGGTTATTCAAGTGGACCAACTGATCCAGGACGTGATGTAGCCTATAGTGAACCTGCTGCCCATCAATATGAAAACAACCTTACAGTAGCAGAAAAGACAGCTATCATCAATAATGAAACATATGGACCATATATACAGGAACTATTAACAAATGCTATGGCATATAATCCTGGTAGTACAACTCCAGCTTTAAATGCAATAGATTCTAACTCTATTACTTATACAATGACAGACCAATATATTGAAACTTCACCTATCACTGTTACAAGTAATTCAAGTAATAATTTTGTTAATTACACAGTTAATGCTAATAATAGTAATATTCAAGTTCTAAATGAATCTGGTGTAAGTCAAACTACTTTCTCACCAAATGAAAGATTCAAATTAAGAATTCCTATAAGTGAAGTAAAAGATTACAAAATTAATTTACAAGTTAATATATCAGGTAACTTTTCTGTACATAATGCTTACTTCTATGTAGATAGTGTTAGCAGAAACGAATATCAAAGAGCCCTATTAGGACAAATAATTGCAGATAAAGTTAGTAGTGATTTATCATTACAATACGAAATTCCAACTGGAAAAGTTAAAATTAGTAAAATAGATGCTTCAACAGGTAAAGGTATAAAAGGAGCGACTTTATCAATAACTGATAAGAGTGGTAAAGAAGTATATCGTTATGAAACAACTGGAGAAGATGTAGATTTAACATTACCTGTAGGTACTTATACAATTACAGAAGCAGTAATACCAGATGGATATTCTGCTGAAATAACAACAAAAACTTTTGAAATTACTGAAGGAAATACAACAGAAGTAGTAATTGAAAACACACCAAATATACCAGTTCCAGATACTAGTAGTAATTCCTTTATTGTCTATGGTATAGGAAGTCTAATTATAATAGCAGGTATTTTCTTAATAGTTGTGGCTAAAAGACCAAAGCATGCAAAAGAAAAGTAGAAATATAAAAAGCCAGCTCTTTAAAGTTGGCTTTTTCTTCCTTATAATAGGAATAATAGTATTTTTTAGCACCCCACTACTTAAATTACGTGGTGAAGTATTTGAAGAAATGCGTCTTGCTATCTTCCAAATGAATATAAATAAAGATAACACAACTATTAACAGTATAAATACTGAAAATCTAATCGTAACTGATGAAAATAATGCCGTAAGAGAAGAAAATGATAAAAAAGCTAACTATACATATATAGGCCAATTATCAATACCTAAAATTAAATTAAAAAGAGGCTTTGTTTCTAAAAATTCTAAATATAACAATATAGAATATAATATAGCAATTGCTAAAGAAGCTGACTATCCAGATAAAGCTAAAGGTAACTTTATTCTAATGGCTCATTCTGGTAATGCCTATATTTCTTTTTTTGATAATCTTTATAAATTAGAAATAGGAGATACAGCAACTGTTAGTTATGAGGCTAAAGATTATAAATATAAACTTACTAAAGTATATAATCAACCTAAAACTGGTCAAGTAGCAATATATAGAAATTATAATATAAAAACATTAACTTTAATTACTTGTACTCATAATGATGATTATAATCAAACTATATATATATTTGAAGAAATATAAGAATAAAAAGGAGGATAAAAATGGATTTAAGCTTTATAGATAAACTACTTACTTTTCTAAAATTACCTTTTGAATCTTTTCTAAATATAGAAATATTTCTAATATTTATTATTCTTTATATATTTTTGCTATATAATGAAAAAAGATGTAATAAGAAAGTAAAACTAACTTTAATTTCCTTAATAATCTTCTTTTTTGCCTGTTTAGTATTTTATTTCCAAGAAGATATAATCTCTGTTCTAAGTGAAATAATAAAAACTATAATGCGGTGTTTCTATTTTCCAAATATAGTATTTTATATCCTAACAGCTATTATTTCTTTAATTATATTAATATATACTAATTTAAAGTCAAATCTTACCAAACTAAATAAAATAATTACTTATACATTTACTATTATTCATTTATTTTTATTTACCAACTTTATTTCTTTAGCAATTACTAATAATACTTCTTTAACAAATACTGCTAATATCTATCAACATGATAATATGTTTGTAATAGTTTTATTTAGTCAGATTATCTTTATACTTCTAATAATTTACAAATTAATCTATCATTTTTGTTATATTAGGCATAGTAAATTGAAAAATATAAAGTAAAATGATATAATGTCTAGGAAGTGAGGTAATTATGAAGAAAAAAATAATTAAATTCAAAGATAAATTAATTAAAAAACTTAAAAGAATTAAAGAAGAAAAACTGATAAGTAATTATTTTAAAGACAATAAACTTTTTATTGTCTATGTCTTAGTTTGTGTTATAAATTCTACATTACTTAGATTTTTTACAATGCCAACTATGGAAAATTACTTATCTTTTAAACCTATAATAGCAGATATAGCAGTTGTTACTATTATAGGTTCCTTCTCATATTTATTTAAAGGTAAGAAAAGATATGTTTATTTATTAGTATGGGCTATTATCTTTACTGCAATATGTACAATTAATTCAGCTTATTATACATTCTATACATCTTTTGCCAGTGTTTCCATGTTATCACTTACTCAGTATATTGGTGAAGTAGGAGATGCTGTCGTTGAAAATGTTTTACAAATAAAAGATTTAGTTTATATCTTACCCCTTATTTTTTTCATATATTATTATCATCGTCTTGCCAAAAATGACCAATATAAGATATATACAAAAGATAAAAGATTTAAAAAATTTAAAAATACTATTTTAACTGGTGCTGTTATTCTTGTCATATTCATTGTAACTTTATCAAGTCTTGAAATAAGTAGATTTGTTAAGCAATGGAATAGAGAATATATAGTTATGAGATTTGGTATTTATATGTATCAAGGAAATGATATAGTAGCAAGTATCCAACCTAAAATAACGGCTATGTTTGGTTATGACGATGCTAAGAAAGAATTTACTGAATATTATGCTGATAGAACAGATGAACAAAATTATACTAATAAATATACAGATATCTTTGAAGGACGTAATGTAATTGTAATTCATGCAGAATCTATGCAAGGAATCGCTATAAATAGAACTTTTAATGGCGAAGAAGTAACACCTAATTTGAATAGATTAATTAAAGAAGGATTATACTTTGATAACTTCTATTCACAAGTAAGTGTAGGAACAAGTAGTGATACAGAGTTAACTTATAATACTAGTCTTATGCCAACTCAAAGTGGTACTGCTTTTGTAAGTTACTTTGATAGAACTTATATCTCAACTCCATCATTACTTAAAGATAAAGGTTATTACACTTTCAGTATGCATGCTAATAATGCTGATTTCTGGAATAGACGTGCTATGCATGAGTCTTTAGGATATGATAAATTC
The DNA here is from genome assembly GCA_944358355.1 of uncultured Bacilli bacterium. Classification (GTDB taxonomy): domain Bacteria; phylum Bacillota_I; class Bacilli_A; order RF39; family UBA660; genus Onthousia. The sequence goes on from CALVQY010000002.1 coordinate 35,989, forward strand.
TATAGTAAAGAAACATATGATGTTGATGATGAAAATGTAATAGGTTTAGGTTTATCAGATAAAGAATTTTTCGCTCAATCTGTCGAAAAAATTAAGAAAATAAGTGAAAAACATGATAAATACTATGGTTATATCATAACTTTAACAAATCATACACCATTCTCTGATACTGATAAATATGGAGAATTTCCTGTTACTATGAAAACTACTATAACTAATGAAGATGGAACAGAAGAAGAAATAGAAGTACCATATTTAGAAGGAACAAAACTAGGTAATTACTTCAAATCAGTTCATTATGCTGATGCAGCCTTAGGTGAGTTCTTTAATGAAATGGATGAAGCAGGACTATTAGATAATACCGTTGTAATTCTATTTGGTGATCATGATGCTAGACTTCCTAGAAGTGAATTTAATTTAATGTATAATTATGACCCTGCAACTGATGATATAAAAGATAAAGAAGACCCTACTTATGTTGAATATGATAGTTTTGATTATGAACTAGATCGTAAAGTACCACTTATTATTTGGACTAAAGATGGTAAAGCGAAAGGACAGATTGATTATACAATGGGTATGTATGATGTAATGCCTACAATTGGTAATATGTTAGGATTTTATAATAAATATGCCCTAGGACATGATATATTTGAAATAAAAGATGATAATATTGTTGTCTTTCCTAATGGTAATTGGGTAACAAATCTAATGTATTATAATAGTCAAAAAGGAGAGTATAAGCTTCTTAAAGATGAAATAATTGATGAAGACTATATAACAAAAAATAATGAATATGCTGAAAAACTACTAAATGTATCAAATAAAGCGATTGTCTTTGACTTATTTAACCCAAATAGTGAAGAAGAAGCGAATAATAAAACAGTATCTAAAGAAAATTAGAGGGGAGCAAGAATATGAAATTAAAGAAAAAAGTAAAAGTAATATTAGTAATAGCAATTCTTTTAATAGTAGCAGGCTTAGGCTTTATTGCTTATGAAAGTGTAAAGCCTAAAGCCGTTAGAAAGGCAACTGTTGAAAATGAAATTAAAGAATATGGATATACTTTAAAATCTACAAGAAATGACAGATATAAAGAAATGTTTCAAGAATTACAAGACATTTTAAGTAAGGAAAATGTTGATGAAAAAGCTTATCTTGAACAGATTAGTAAAATGTTTATAATGGATTTTTATACCTTAGATGATAAACTTGCTAATACTGATGTAGGAGGAATTGATTTTGTTCATACTAATGCTAAGACCAACTTCTTAGAAAAGAGTGAAGATACCGTTTATAAGTATGTAGAAAATGATATTTATGGTAATAGAGATCAAAAACTACCAGAAGTTACTGATGTAACAGTTGATAATATTGAGAATATAGAATATACTATAGGAACAGATTTTACGGATGATTCTGCTTATCAAGTAGAGGTTTCTATAAAATATAAAGAAGATATGGATTATCCTACTAAAGCGACACTTACCTTTGTTCATGAAGATAACAAATTATCTTTAGTAGAAGTAGAATAATATCTTCTTTTTCTTTAAAAGGAGTGACTAACTATGGAAAGATTACAAAAAGTTATAGCAAATTCAGGAATAGCTTCAAGACGTAAAGCTGAAGAATTAATTAAAGAGGGAAGAGTAACTGTTAATGGTGTAACAGTTACTGAACTAGGTACTAAAGTAAATAATAAAGATATAATTAAAGTAGATGAAAAACTTATTGAAAAAGAAAAAAAAGTTTATTATTTACTTAATAAACCAAGAGGAATAATAACAAGTGTTACAGATGATAAGGAAAGGAAGACTGTAGTTGACTTAATACCATGTCATGAAAGAATATATCCAGTAGGACGCCTCGATTATGATACAACAGGAGTCTTATTACTTACTAATGATGGAGATTTTGCTAATATACTTATGCATCCAAGTGATAAAGTTGAGAAAGTTTATATCGTTAAAGTTAAAGGTATTATTAAAGGAGATGCCATTAATACTATAAAAAATGGTGTTACAGTAGATGGTATAAGTTATGAGAAAGCTAAAGTTAAGTTAAGAAAAACAGATTATAAGACTAATACTTCTATGCTAACAGTAACTATTCATGAAGGTCGCAATCATGAAGTAAAGAAGATGTTTGAAACAGTTGGCTTTCCTGTCTTAAAACTAAGAAGAGAGCGAGAATTTATCTTTGATTTAAAAGGTCTAAAGAGTGGTGAATATAGAAAACTAACCCCTAAAGAAGTCGCTATTGTCTATAGTTTAGAAAAAAAATAAGAGCATTGTTTTGCTCTTTCAATTTTAACTTTTAACGATTTTGGTGTTTACACCAAAATCGTAATTTAATTGATTACTTATTTTTATGCTTCTAGACTATGTAGTTGTTCCTTTTCAAGTTCCTTTATAGATTTCTTAGGAGTAGGTAAATCTTCTGGCATAGTACCTCCTAATTTTTCGATTGTCTCTCTAATAGCTTTTCCAACTTTATAATGTGTATCTGTTGCCATATTTTCATTAGGTTTTTCTTGCTTTTCAAGTAAAGCTTCCGTTTGCGTAATTCTAAATACATTAGCCCCTAATTCAACACTTCCCATATTATCTAAAATATCTTCTCTATATCTTAATCCTTTTCTTCTAGCAATATCATTTGCGGTTTCGCCATTATATAAGCCTTTATATCCGGCATTAGTAAACTTATCAAAGTTCTTTACCCCTTTTTCTTTAGCAACCCTGTATAAAATTTTATTACCATCTTTAGTTTGCTTTCTTCTATATAATCTTTTCTCATCTTCACTTAACTTGCTATATTCTTCTTCTGTTAGTTCCATTTTTCTAGTTTGTACTGCAAAATAAGTTTGTCCTAAGGCAACGGTTGCTTTTCTAGGGTCAGAGTTTTGCACAATTAAATAACATGCATATCTGGATAATTTATAATCAATAATATTTCTTGATGTCTTTGACCCAATATTAACCATTTTTCCCGCTTGGGAAAAATGGTCTGTAACTATACAACTGCTTTTTTCACAAGCAATTTTTGCACTTTCTATTACATTACAAAATTTATCTCATCTTTTATATTCAAGTGCATTCATTAATTCTCTAGCATACCAATATTCATTACCATTATCATCAACATGTTTAATTTCTTCAAAAGTCATTTCTTCATATTTTTCTAATTCTTTAGTCATAACGCAAACCTCCTATCTTTGACTAATATAATTACTTAATTTATAGAAAAGTTATATCAGTAGCTTTTCTGTAACATTTATACATATAGTGTAGCATACATTTGTTTAGAAGCATAGAAAAATCTAAAAAATAGTAGCATTGTTTTTACTTTTAACCGATTTCGGTGTTTACACCAAAATTGGAATTAATTACATTATTACTTTTAAAATAAGCAACTTAAGCTCTTTATATAACTTATGTATATTGTTTCAAATCATACAAAAAAGAAGCTAATGATAAAGCTCCTTCTAAAAATACATATATTATTTTATCAAGACTAAGCAGCTTTTTCTTCTTGACCTTCTTCAATCTCAATTGCCCCAGTAGGACAAGAATCTGCTGCATCTCTTACTTCATCTTGAAATTCTTCTTTAACTTCTTCTACTTTCGCTTCACTTAATCCATCATCGTTAAGTCTAAAAACATCTCTACATATTTGTTCACATGCTCCACATCCAATGCAAGCATCTTTATTTACTTTTACTTTCATTTTTATCACCTCAGTTTAATTATATCTTATTTTTATACTTTTGCCTACTTTAAATTTTTTAAATAGTATGATATTATTGTAGTATATAGTAAAGTAGGTGATATCATGGGAAGAATGGAACGCTATGATAATTCTAATGTAAATCGCGTTAGAAGTAGAACAGAAAAAAATAAAGACTTATATAATGACTTAGGAAGATTAGAAAAATATACAACCCTTACAGATGTTTCTAAAATAGAAGCTGTTGAATTAAATGCTGCTAAAAAGAATTATCGAACAAGAGAAGGATATCATAGCCTTAAAGATTATGATATAAATGTAGAAAAACCTACTGTAAAAAAAGAACTAGATGAATTTAATTTTCTTTATGATGATGAACATAAAACTTATGATATCAATAAAGTTCTAGAAGAAGCAAAAGAACTAAGAGAAAAAGATTCTAAAGAAAAGAAAAGAAAACTACAAAATGAGAAATATAATATCTTAGAAAGTAGTAAAGAAGATTTAGAAAAATTTAAAGAAGAGACTAAACTTAGACATAAACCTATTGAAAATGAAAAAGAATTAGAAGACTTAATACATACAATTACATCTAAAGAATTAAGAGATGAGATAGATAAAAGAGAAGCTGAAAATAATGACAACAATAGCTTACTTAGTGATTTAATGGCTACTAATGTAAATGAAGAAGTCCTAAAGCCTATCGCTACTAAGATAGAAGATAGTAAAGTAGAAGAAGATACTAAACAAATAGAAAAAGTTAAAGAAAAGACCATGTCTTTAAAAGATGAAATAGATAAATCATTCTATACTAAGAGTCTTGACTTAAGTGAAGAAGATTTTGAAACAGATGATGAGGAAGAAGAATTTGTTAAGTCATCTAAATTTTTAGGATTCTTAAAGTTTCTATTCTCTTTAATCTTAATACTTGCTGTTGGTTTTGGAGTATATTATGTAATCACAAACTTTTAAAAATTGCATATCAAAACTTTTAAAATTTGTATATCAAAAGTCTTAAAATTTGTATATCTGATATGAATAAGTTAATCATTATTTGATAGCTCAGTTTTCTTTGAAAGTATTGGGAAACTAGATAAATAGCGCTACAATTATTATAATAGTATAACAACTAATTATATGGTAACTTATAATATATTGTAAATATTTATAAACTAAATCACCTATAAAATGAAAAAAATTAGTCTTAGTTTTTACGTCAAAATGTTTTGACGTTTTTTCTTTAATTATCATAGATTTTATGCTAAACTTAAAATATAAATAATATTGATAGGGGGAATAGAAAATGAATTTAAACTTTGTTTTAAATGATTACGTTTTAATCTGGAATCTTTTATTTAGTGCTTCTATTTCTTCTAATATCCAAGATTTTAAACAGAAGCTGTGGAAAAATTATCGTCATAGTTATAATGATTTATTTAAAGAAGAAGAACATATTCTAAAAGATCCTAAAAACTATATACCAGATGATGATACTATTTTTGATATGGTTAGAGGTAGTGATATATATAAAGAAATAAGAGAAGAAACAGAAAAATATCGTTTAGAATTATTACATACTTGGGATAAATTAAAAAAAGATTTAAGTAATAACTTAAAAGATATACTACGCTTTGATATTAAACTATATCATGTTTTAGTTGTCGATAAAAAATTAGATGTTATTGGTATGTCTGTACCAAAAAGTAGAAGAGTAAATACTATTACTTGGGGAAATAGAATAGATAGTGAAAATTATACCCTTGCTATCATTAATATCATTGAACATATCTTAAGAAAAGAACTTGCTAACTACAAGAGTGAATATAAAGATATTGTAAATGCTATTATTGAACTTGCTATAGATAATGAACTTACATCACGTACCCTAAAAAGAAGTGTTTACTTAAGAGGAGATAAATCGCTTAAATACTTAAAATGTCAAATCTATCCTTATTTTCTTATGTATTTAGGTTATTCTAAAGAAGAAATACTAAATAGAATGATGGAAGATAAAATTATCTTTGAACTTGATAAATACACATTTGAACGAGGACTTGCTACTGTTGATTTAAAAACCTTTATCGATTTCTGTATTAAAAATCAGCGACATATTTTAAAAATTAGTGAATTAGAAATAATTTAGTGAGGTAATACATATGGATGAGAAGTTAGAAATATTATTAAAAAGAATAAATCTAAAAGACGATTACTATTCTTTTTTTAAGAATGCTGTATTAGATAAAATAATTATTAGTAAAAAAAATAATAACTGGTTAGTTAAAATTACCAATGATGATTACTTACCTTTAGAAGTACTAGAATTTCTTAATGACAATAGTACTGCTTTAGCTCAGTCTGTCTCTTTTTCTTTCAATATAAAAAATAAAGATGCAAATAAACTATTAGACTTTTTCCCTTATCTATTAAGAAAATTAAAAAATGCAAAGAAAATAAATCTTGTAGATATTTATCAAGATAGCCTAAGATATGAAAATAATAAGTTAGAATTAGTCGCTTATAATAAAAAAGAAGAAGATAGATTAAAAAGTATTAATGCTGATATAAATAACTTTTATCATTCCCTTGGCTATAATGACTTTATTGAAATTGTTGTTAAAGAAGATGACTTAATAGAAGAAGAAATAAGTAATGAACTTTCTAATGTTGCTATTCCTGAACCTATAAAAAGAGATGTTATTAAAGAAGAACCTAAACATTATAATAATAAAAATAGTGGTATTCCTAGAAGAAGAAAAGTAACTGAAGAAGGATGTATTTTAGGTAAAACAATTGATACAGAACCTATTAAGATGAGTTTATTATTAGGAGAAGATAATGATGTAACAGTAGAAGGATATATCTTTGGTGTAGAATATTTTGAATCTAATAAGAGTAACTTTAAAATAATAACTTTAAAAATAACAGATGAAACTGATAGTATTGCTTGTAAAGTGTTTTCTAATGAAGAAGAAGACTATAATAGACTTTGTAAAGAATTAAAAGAAGGAAAATGGCTTAAGATTAGAGGTAATACTAAAATAGATACTTATGCTAAAGATGAATTAGTTCTTAATGCTAGAGATATTATGCCAGTAGAACATACTGAAGAAGAAATTACTGATGATGCGATAGAAAAAAGAGTAGAACTACATGCTCATACTATGATGAGTCAGATGGATGGTGTAGCTGATGAAGTAAAACTAGTAAAACAAGCGATGAAGTGGGGACATAAAGCTATCGCTATAACTGATCATAATGGTGTTCAAGCTTTTCCTCATGTTTATAACTTAGTAAGAGATTATAATAAAGGCAAAGAAGAGAAAGATCAGTTTAAAGCCCTATATGGGACAGAACTAGTGATGGTAGATGATAATGTAGATATTGTTATTAGACCAAATGACGGTAAACTATTAGACCAAACTTATGTTGTCTTTGACTTTGAAACTACAGGTTTTAATGCTGGTGGTGCTGACTCTATTATTGAAATTGGTGCTGTTAAGATGAAAGGTGGAGAAATATTAGAGCGTTATGATGAGTTAATTAATCCAGGAAGACCTCTACCTGCTAAAATAACAGAGATAACTAATATAACGGATTTAATGCTAGAAGATAAAGATAATGAAGAGAATGCTGTTAAAAGGTTCATTGACTGGTTTGGAGATCTACCTATGGTTGCCCATAATGCTAAGTTTGATGTTTCTTTCTTAGAGATGGCTTATAAAAAATATAATCTAGGTGAGTTTAAAAATCCGGTTATTGATACTTTAGAACTATCAAGAACTCTAGATAATAACTATGCTCGTCATAGCCTATCTGCCCTAGTTAAAAGATATAATGTTCCTTGGGATGAAGAGAGTCACCATAGAGGAGATTATGATGCTGAAGGTACTGCCTTAGTTCTTTATAAAATGTTAGAAAAATTAGATAGCCGTAACATCGAGACTATGGAAGAGTTATCTAATATCGTAGATTCTAAAGAGATGTATAAATATGGTAATACTAATCATATTAATATCCTTGCTTTAAATAAAAAAGGACTTAAAAACTTATTTAAAATAGTTAGTTATGCTAATACAACTTACCTATACAAAACACCAAGAATTCCAAGAAGTGTTATTAATGAGTATCGTGAAGGCTTACTTATCGGTAGTGGTTGTTATGAGTCTGAAGTCTTTAAACAAGCGACTAGTAAAAGTGAAGAAGAATTATCTAATATTATTAGATTCTATGACTATGTTGAAGTACAACCTCCTGAATGTTATTCTCACCTTATTGAAACAGGAGACTTTGCTAATGAGGGAGAAGTAATTAGTAACATAAAGAAAATAATTGATACGACAATAGAAGCTGGTAAATTGATAGTTGCAACAGGAGATGTTCATCATATAACAAGAGAAGATAAAATCTATAGAGAGATTATCGTTAATCAAAAAGTACCAGGAGGAGGACGCCATCCTTTAGCAAGAGGAGGCATTAAAAATATCCCTTCTAATCACTTTAGAACTACTACAGAAATGTTAGAAGACTTCTCCTTCTTAGATGAAGAAACAAGAAAACTAATTGTTATAGATAATCCTAATAAAATCGCTGATATGGCAGAGGTTATAGAAGTTATCATTGAAACAGGAGGAATTCCTTTTTCTCCTAAAATTGATAAAAGTGTAGAAACAGTTACTGACTTAGTCTTTACGAAAGCAAGTGATATGTATGGTAGCCCTCTTCCTTATAATATAGAAGAGAGAATTAGTACTGAGTTATATGGTGATGGTATTTTTAAAGCGACAGAAGCTAAATTAAAAAGAGAAGAGCCTAATCTAAGTGGCGATGAATTTACTAAAAAATTATATGCCGCCTTACATAGTACTCTTTTAAAAGGCTTTGATGAAGTAAAGAAAGTAATAAAAGAAAACTTAAAAGTAGAAAATCCTGATATAACTGATGAAGACTTAGAAAAAACTATTAAGAAGAACTTAGGTGGTGTCATCGGTGGTGGTTTTGATGTTATCTACCTAATTGCCCAAAAGTTAGTTAAACATTCAAATGATGATGGCTATATCGTTGGTTCTCGTGGTTCTGTTGGTTCATCTTTTGTGGCTACAATGATGGGAATAACAGAAGTTAATCCACTACCTGCTCACTATTTATGTCGTAATAAAGATTGTAAATACTCTGAATTTATCAATGATGAAGGAATTCCTTATGGAAAAGATTATCCCTCAGGATATGACCTACCAGATAAAACTTGTCCTAAATGTGGACAGCCTATGGGAAAAGAAGGACAAGACATGCCATTTGCAACCTTCTTAGGTTTCAATGCCGATAAGGTCCCTGATATCGACCTTAACTTCTCAGGAGAATATCAATGGAAAGCTCATGAATATACAAAAGTCCTATTCGGAGTTGATAATGTATACAGAGCCGGAACAATTGGTACTGTCGCTGAAAAAACAGCTTATGGTTATGTTAGAGGTTACTTCGAAGAACATGGTATTGTTGGTAAAAGAAGTGTAGAAATTGAACGTCTTGCTAAAGGATGTACTGGTGTTAAAAGAACAACTGGACAACACCCTGGAGGTATCGTTGTTATACCAGGATATATGGATGTCTTTGATTTTACACCATTCCAGTATCCTGCTGATGATAATACATCTTTATGGCGTACAACTCACTTTGATTACCATGCCATCGACCAAGATGTCTTAAAACTAGATATACTAGGTCACGATGATCCTACCGTTTTAAGAATGCTACAAGACTTATCAGGTATTGATATAACAACCCTACCAATGGATGATAAAAATATCTTTTCTATTCTAACAAGTCCTAAAGCTTTAGGAGTCACTGAAGAACAAATTCTTTGCCCTACAGGAACTCTAGGACTACCCGAACTTGGAACTCGTTTTGTTATTCAAATGCTTGTTGAAACAAAACCTTCAACTTTCGCTGAACTAGTTAAAATATCAGGACTATCACACGGTACTGATGTTTGGGCAGGTAATGCTAGTGAACTTATAAAAAATAACATTGTACCATTTAAAGATGTTATCGGCTGTCGTGACGATATCATGGTTAACTTAATGAACTGGGGTATGAAACCTATTAGAGCCTTTAAAATAATGGAGCATGTTAGAAAAGGTAAAGCGACTAAAGACCCTGAAACATGGAAGGGCATGGTTGAAGAAATGAAAGCCGTAGGAGTACCAGAGTGGTATATAGAGTCATGTCATAAAATAAAATACATGTTCCCTAAAGCTCATGCTTGTGCCTATGTTATGAGTGCTATTAGAATTGCTTGGTTTAAAGTCTATAAGCCTCTTTATTACTATGCAGCATTCTTCTCAATAAGAGTAGATGATTATGATATAGAAACAATGATAAAAGGTTATAACTCTATTAAAACAAGATATGAAGATTTACTTGCTAAAGGCTTTGAAGCGACTAATAAAGAGACAAATATTATAGAGTCATTACATGTTGCTTTAGAAGCGACAGCTCGTGGTATTAAATTTGCTCCAATATCTTTAGAAAAAAGTGATGCGACAAGATTTGTTGTTGATACTCTCCATGAAAATACTCTTATTCCACCATTTAAAACTATAGATGGTCTAGGAGTTACCGTTGCTAAAACTATCGTAGAAGAACGTGACAAACAACCTTTCTTAAGTAAAGAAGATTTACAAAAGCGTGGTAAAGTATCAAAGACATTAACTGACAAAATGGTTGAAATGGGTATAGTTAGTGAACTACCAGACTCTAACCAGTTAAGCTTGTTTTAATTGACAAAGTAAGAAAAATATGCTATAATACAAGCACATTTCATTGAAGGGGGAATTAAAAAATGGAAAAATTAAATGAAAAAACATATGCTGATAATATGATGATATTATCACAAATTGATTTCAGACCAATCTATATTAATGAAGAAGAGACGTTTTCTGTTATGTATAATGGTATGACTTCATCAGTTTGTTCTGTAGAATTTAATAATGGAAAAATGGCTTTTAATTTAGTAAGTCCATATCTTGAAACAAATAAGAGTACTGATGATATTGTAAGTATCCTTAATTCTATTAAAAATATGGAACAAGAGCCAGTTAGAGAGTTAACAGTTGCTGACTTACCAATTTTATCTAGTAAGGAAAAAGCTCAAATAAAACCTGATAAAGACATTGATACATACTTTAAACTTAGTGAATACTTTGCTAGTTTTGGTATTGATGCAAGTAATGAATTTTGGGCTAAAAAATTATTATCTGAAGCTGAAAATAAACAAACTATGTCAGGATATTTTGAAAATCCTATAGATATGGTAACTGAATATAATAAGTATGCAGAACAAAATAAAGAAGAAAAAGAAATATCATTAAAACTTGATAGATTAGAAACAATGCCATATGGAATTAGAAGATTAGTTTCAAATTCGTTACAAGAATCTAATAGAAAAGAATCTAACAAAATAAAATAATCATTATACTAGATTGAACACAAAAAATCCTTAAATAATAAGGATTTTTTAATAAAAAGGGGGACTTAATTATGAAAATAACTAATATAAATACAGTCAATTTATATAGAATTCAAGGACAAAATTCTAAAATAAGTCGTAAAAGAATAGTTTATAAAAACAAAACAGAAGAAGTTAAGATATTATATCCTCAAGATAATATTTACTTATCTGTTAATAATGCTCATCATTATTACTTTACTATAAAACAAATTAGAAAATTATTAAGAAAAACAGCTCAAGATAATAACGAAACTTATAATAAAGATTTCTTACGTAATATTTTAAATTCTTCATATAAAGATTATTATATAAAAGCTATAAAAGATGCAAAAATACAGTCTGTTAATTTAGAAATACCTTTATTCTTATATAACTATATTCTTAAATTTGCTAGTTATAATTTAACAGTTAATAATACTTTAAGAATACCTGAATTAGCTGATACCAGTAAATGTGGTGGAGCAATATCAAGTATGAAGGAATGGAATAATCTTATAGAATTGTTAACTTTAAATTTAAAAGTTAAAGACTTTGATGAGGAAACTATAAATAGACTTTTAGAATCACTACCATATTATCATGATTATATTTTTGGTAGAAAAACTTTTAGTTATGATTATAGTGAAAAGAAAAATTCAACATTATTTAAAGATGAAACGCAGGAACATATCAAAGAATTATTAGAACAGATTTTTAGAAAAAATTCTAGTAAATTATTTGAGAGTACAAGTACTTGTGATACAAATAATTTTATTCATAATTATAAGCAATTAATTAAAAGAATATAGTAAATTGCAAAAAGAAGGTATGCATTTTGAAGACGATTACTATAAAAAAATAAAAACTATATAAAAAAGAGTCAAAAATAAAAGACTCTTTTTTCTTTTTATGATATACTTTTAACTAGGAGGAAGTATGAAAAAGATTAACCTAGATAAAGTAAATTACATACAATATGGTAATACTAAAGGTAAAGATATTATTTTACTACATGGCTGGGGACAAAATATTGAGATGATGGAGCCTCTTGGTAATCCCTTGTCAAGTAAATATCATATTACAATATTAGATTTTCCTGGCTATGGTAAAAGCGCTGAACCTGATGAAGTATGGGATGTTAGTGATTATGCCGAACTTGTTCATGAACTAGTTAAAAAGTTAAAGATAAAAAAACCTACTTTAATAGGACACTCTTTTGGAGGAAGAGTAGCGATAGTTTATGCATCAATCTATGAAGTAGATAGAGTAGTCTTATTTGGGGCACCTTGTGTTAGAACTAAAAAAGGCTTAACCTTAAAGGAGAAAATGTTAAAAAAAGCGAAAACTTTACCCGGAATGGGAAAAATTGCCGAGATTGCTAAAAATTATATTGGTTCAGTTGATTATAAGAGTGCAACTCCTAAGATGAGAGATATATTAGTAAAAACAGTTAATGAAGATTTATCTGATTATGCTAAAAAAATAACTGCACTAACACTATTAATATGGGGAGAAATGGATGAAGCAGCACCACTTGAAGAAGCTAAACTCTTAGAAAATTTACTTCAAGACGGAGCCTTAATAGTTTTACCAGGAACACATTATGCATATCTTGAAAATTTGAATCAAGTTATAAATATTATAAATAATTTTATGGAGGGATAATATGATTGAAATACTTTTAATTTTAGTTGCTATCATAGCAATTATTATCAAATCTAAAAAAAGTTTACATATGTTACAACAAAACTTGTATAATGAAAACAACCGTTATGTTAAATGGGTTGTTAATAATAGTTCTAACTTCTTTTCTCTTGAACTACTAGCAGTTCTTATAGTAGCAGTTGCTAATGTCTTCTTAGTTAATGATGAAACTATAAGTTTAATCTTAAATATTATAGCTATTATACTATATTTAATCTATGCTATTAAATTTAGAATTGACTTAAAAAATGAACAAGTAAAGAAACCTTTAGTAATAACAGCTAGAGTCAAAAGACTAATTGCAACTACTACAATATTACATTTAATTCCTATAGTACTTATTTTTATCTATAGAGATGAATTATTAGTTAGTCATTTCTTAATCTTTATCTTTATACTTTTCGCTTATCTAAATACTTTTGTAATCTTACTTGCAAACTTTATTAATAAATATACTTTAGAAAAATATGTTTATCATCATTTCAAAAGTATGGCTGTTAAGAAGTTAAAGAGTATGCCTAACTTAAAAGTTATCGGTGTAACAGGTAGTTACGGTAAGACAAGTAGTAAAAATATTTTAGCAGATATCTTAAATATTAAATACGCAACCTTACCAACTCCACGTAATTTAAATACTCCTTATGGATTAATTATTACTATCAATAATCACTTAGATAAATTTACAGAAGTATTTATCGCTGAGATGGGAGCTTATGTTAGAGGAGAAATTAAAGATTTATGTAATTTAGTTCATCCTAAATATGGTATCTTAACCCGTATTGGTACAGCTCACTTAGAAAGCTTTGGTAGTGAAGAAAATATCCAAAAGACTAAATTTGAACTTATTGAATCATTACCACTTGATGGAGTAGGAGTACTTAATAGAGATGATCCAAAACAAGTAAGTTATGATCTTAAAAATAAATGTAAAATACTTTGGATAGGAATAGACGAAAAAGATGTTGATGTTCATGCTAGTAATATTAAATGTTCTAGTGTTGGAACAACCTTTGATGTAACCTTTAAAGGTGATAAGAAGAAATATGAGTTTGAAACTAAATTATTAGGTAAACATAACGTTTATAATATTCTAGCAGGACTTGCTTTAGGACGTGAATTGGGTATCTCAATTACTAAATTACAACAAGCCGTTAGAAATGTTAAACAAGTAGAACATAGACTAGAACTTAAGAAAATGGGTTACTTCTATCAAATAGATGATGCCTATAACTCAAATCCTGTAGGTGCTAAAAGTGCTTTAGAAGTATTATCTATGATGCCAGGATTAAAAGTAGTAGTAACACCAGGTATGATAGAACTAGGTGATAAAGAAGAAGAACTTAATAAAGAGTTTGGAAAACAGATCGCTACAATATCTAAAGCTGACTATGTAGTTTTAATAGGTGAAAAGAGAACTTTACCTATTAAAGAGGGACTAAAAGAAGCTAAATATAATATGGATAATTTAATTGTTTACAATGATGTTAAAGAAGCATATAATTTTATAAGAGGTATAAAAACTAAAAAAGATATCTATGCCTTATTTGAAAATGATTTACCTGATACATATAACGAAAAGTAGGAGGACGATAAAATGAAAATTAAATTAGGTGTAATATTCGGTGGTGAATCAGTTGAACATGAAGTAAGTATTATTTCAGCAGTTCAAGCCATGAATAAAATAAATCAAGAAAAATATGATATTATTCCTATCTATATAACTAAAGATGGAGAATGGTACACTGGTAATATGTTAATGGATGTTGAAGTATATCAGGATTTAGATTTAATTAAAAAATATGCAAGTAATGTTGTATTATACAAAAAAGATGGAGCCTTTGTATTACAAAGTAAAGGATTATTTAAGAAAGTTGTTACAGACTTAGATGTAATATTCCCAATTACTCATGGTACTAATGTAGAAGATGGAGTATTACAAGGATATTTGCAAACAGTTGGAATTCCTTATGTGGGCCCTAATGTCTATGCAGCCACTGTTTCTCAAGATAAAGCTTATATGAGAGACATCTTCAAGTCTAATGATATTCCAGTTCCAACATATACTTGGTTCTATGATACAGATTATAAAAATGAGCCTGATGAAGTAATTAAAAAAGTAGAGAAGATAAAATATCCTGTTATTGTTAAACCTGCTACAACAGGTAGTAGTGTAGGAATTGGTGTTGCTAACAATAAAGATGAACTTATTAAAGCTATTGAAGAAGCTATTAACTATGATAGTAAAATTGTAGTAGAAGAAGTAATTAAAAACTTAATGGAAGTAAATATATCTGTTTTAGGTAATTATGAATCACAGGAAACAAGTGTTATTGAAGAAGTATTATCTAAGAGTGCTTTCTTAACATATGATGAAAAATATGTAGGTAGTGGTAAAGTTAAAGGTAAACTAGGCGCTAAAATGACTCCATTAAAAGGTTCTAAAGGAATGGCTTCAGCTGATAGAAAAATACCAGCTGACCTTACAGATAAAATGACTAAAGAAGTAGAAGAACTTGCTATTAAGGTCTTTAGAGCCTTAGGAAGTAGTGGAGATGCTCGTATTGATATGTTAATTGATAGTAAAGCTAAAAAAGTATATGTCAATGAGATTAACTCAATTCCAGGTTCCCTAGCATTCTATCTATGGGATCCTAAAGGAAAAGATTATACTGAACTATTAGATGATATGATAAGTATTGCTATTAAAGATTATAAAAAGCGTGAAAGTAAAACACATTCGTTCAAGACAAATATCTTACAAGGATTTGCACATAATGGTCTAAAAGGGATGAAAGGTAAACTACAAAATAAATAGAACTGTATTAGTGAAAACTAGTGAAATTTTTACATTTTTGACTTATATCTATAATTATATAACACACTATTATAAAAATTATGTTATCCTAATAATAGGAGAGTGAATGCTATGGAAAAAAATAAAAACAAAGGGGTAATAGTTTTAATAGTCTTATTAATATTATGTATTATAGGTTTAGTATTTTATATCTTAGTAGATAAAGATGTTATTAAACTAAATAGTAATACTGTGGAAAATGAGCAAGTAGAAAATAATAATACTAGTGATGAGGATAATGTTAAAAATGATGATGGAGTAGCAATTGATCCAGAAAATGCTAGTATAAAAGATCTATTTGATAATGCTCATTATTTAACTATTAGCGGAATAGATACTCACATTTATAGAGATGGTGGTTATAAAGTAAGTGAAATGAGTACAGAAGATAAAATGTTATTACTTGCTAAACAATGGTCACCATTAGTAGAACAGTATTCAGAAGGTACAAGTCCTAATCTTACGACAACATATTATATAAATGAAAATACTTTAAAAAATCTATTTGAGAAAACATTTGGACCTAATACTTATAGACAAGCAACTCAAATAACAGATGGTTGTCTTACATTAACATATGATGCTACTAATAAACGATACTCTTATACAGGTACTGCTGGTTGTGGTGGTACAAGAGCATTTGAGGTTTATGAAAAAATAATAAGTGCTACTAAATATAATGATAGAATAGAAATAGTAAGTGCTGCCTTTTATTTAGATCAAAATAACATCTATAAAGATTATAATAAAACTACAACCCTAGGAAGTAATCCAGCACCAATAAATACAACAACTAGTCAAGAAGCAAGAGAAAATACATTTAATCAATATATCCAAGATAATAGAGATAATTTAGAACAATATACATATACTTATACTCTAAATGAAGATGGATTTTATTATCTAACAAGTGTAGAAAGAACTAAAGCGTAAAAAGTAGTGATTAACTACTTTTTTTAAGTCTTACTGAAACTTAGATATATACTTTTATAAATAAATTTATTTAATCATAGAACAATACATTGACTAATTTTATCTTCTTTTTCATTAGTTACTATAATAAAAGAGTAGAAAAATAGCAAATTAACTGATGAAAAATAAATTGAAATATGATATTATAATACTAATTTATAACTTGGAGGAATATCTATGACTTATTATTATGATAACTATGTTGAAAGATTTGGGAAAAGGGATAAAGATGATATATGGTGGCGTGACGGAACTTATATCACACCTGAAGGAACACTTTTTGATGTTGATGGTTATGCAAGAGTCGCTCATGCAGGTGGATTCGTTCTTCCATTTTTCATGAGCTATACTAACCCAGATGAAGATGAATTAAGATACTTTACTAAAGAGGAGATATTACAAAATTTAATAGATTGGGAACATGCTCTATGTACAAGAGAATATGATGTTAATCCCAAAGAACAGAAAATGCGTTTAGCTTTAGTAAGATATTTAATTAATGTATATAAAAGCAAATATACTATTTGGGATGACATAAATGAATATGTTGATTTATCCTATGCTACCGGGATAAAGAAAGAAACAGAAAACTTTATAGGAAGAGATAGATTTTTAAAAGATGTTTTAGTAATGGCTTGTAATTATGATTCTGTTGAAAGTACACTATATAGAACGATTACTACATCAAAATTTAATATCTATGAGACCTTCTATGATTATATTTTACATGACTATAAGATATATCAAATACCTAAACAAGTCTATGATGAAAAACAGGGAAAGTATGTTAATTGGTCTTTACCCGATTATATGATTTCTGATAAAGAATTAAGATTAAAAATGGAACTTGAGTCAATTTGTAAAACTGTACCTTTAGAAAAACGTGATAAATATAGAAGGAGCAAGGTAAAAGTAAAAGGATTTGATTTTATAGATTAAAACTACTGAAAATTTACTCAGTAGTTTCTTTTAATTTCTCATTAATTATCTTTAAGTTATTATTAAGCCTAGGATCGTTTGGCTCTATCTTTATCGCTTTCTCCAAAAATACCTTACTAGCCTCTATTTCTCCTTTATTATAATAACAAATACTTAATAAGTCATATGGAGTATAACCAAAACTAAATGTCTCATTGATATAACTCTTAGTATGACTCTTAATATTCAAAGCAAGATTAACATAATGAATAGTATTATCATAATCATCTAATTCATAATAAAGTAAAGCCATTTCCATATAAGGATCTCTTAAATAAGGAGCTTCCTCAATCGCTTTAAGAAGCCACATTTTCGCTTCCTCATATCTTTTTAAATACTTATAGCATCTACCAATAAATCGCATAGAAGCACATCGTTCATCTTTCCAAGTAGCTTTTTCTAAATTTAAATGCCTAATCAAAGTATCAATGGCTTCATTATATTTACCATAATACATATATTCACGACCTAAGTAATGCATATTTCTATCATCATTAGGATCTTCTTTAACGCAGATTTCAAGTAAAGGAAGATAACTACTTCTAGACTTAGTTCTATCAGGATAATGATTTAAAATAATATTATCGGTAACACTATATGTTTCAACTTCGTCATACTTTAATATTTCATGAACTGGATGATACCAAGAATAACCTAATCTTTTATGAATCTTCTCATAATAAAAACTTATTATAGGCCTATTTTCTTCATCTAAATACCAGTTATAAATATATCTAAGTCTTGTAGTATTATCATTCCAAGCTTTCTCCAACTCATCTCTCCAACCAGGTAAAAATACTTCATCTAAATCAGTACATACACAAATATCTGCATCCTCTGGCACTAATTTTAAAGACTCATTCCTTGCTACATCAAATCTCCAAGGCTCTATTTTTTTAACTTCTACATGAACACCTTTTTCTTTTAGTTTTTCTACCGTATTATCAGTAGAGCCTGTATCAAGAACATAAATCTCATCAGCTTCCTTCATAGATTCATACCATCTATCAACAAATTTCTCTTCATTTAGACATATAGTATAAACACATACTTTATATTTACTCATAAATACACCTTGTATAATATAATCAGTTCTTATTTAAAGGAACTGAATGTATTATATCCTTTCTTTTATATTTTTAAGTTT
>CALVQY010000003.1 GCA_944358355.1 uncultured Bacilli bacterium
ATACACTATTGGTCGTACTTTTATATATACTTTTTCCTTATTTTTCAATGCCTTAACTAAAACTGTCCGTTACTCAGTGACAATACATCCATCACTCAAATCACTACTTTTAAAGAGATTATTAACACCTGTTGCACTTATCACAATATCACTGTTTTTTAATATATTAACTAAATCTCTAGTCTTAGAATGACACATCGTAACAGTAGAGTTTTTATTTATTAAGTAATTTGCAAGAGGTCTAGATATATTATAACTTCTACCTATAACAGTAACATTCTTATCGCTTAAAGATATATTATAAAACTCTAATAGTCTTATGACAGCTAGAACTGTTGAATTAATTAATCTTGGTCTATTTATAGATAAGTAATATTGATTTAAATGATTAACACCATCTATATCTTTACTTTCATCAATCGTTTCATAACAAGTATATTTATCAATATTTTTAGGAATAGGTTCTACTAATAAAATACTATCTATATTTTTATCTTTATTTAATTCATTTATTAAGGAAGTAACTTCTAAAGTATTAGAATTATCTAGTTTGTAATGTCTAAAACATATATCTAAATCGAAACATTTATTTATTAGTAATTCACTATATTTAGATTTATTAAAAGTTATGATAGCAAGAGTTGGCTGTTTTTTCTTAATTTCTTTCTTTACTTTAGTTAATATTTCCTTTTCTAAAGTACTACATTCTAACACTCTATTCATGATTTTTTATCTCTCTTATCAAAAAGTCATCAGTCATACCAGCGATAAAATCAATTACTTGTCTTTTTATATTAGTAGTTTCGATATATGTTTTATCTTGATGATTTAAAAAGATTTTGTAAATAATACTATCTTTATTGTTATACTTTATATCATTTAAGTAAATACTATATAATTTATTAATACCTTTCTCATAGTAAGTACGTTCTTCTTCAGTCATTGAATGTTTATAGATATTTTCATTATTAAATTTCTTTAAAGCGAATAAAGCTTTATAAACTCTATCACTCATCTTAATATAAGGTTTATCTATACTTTCATTAATAATATCTAAGACAATGGTATTAACAATATCTCTATTATTATCACCTAATACATCTCTTATTTCTTTAGGAATATCACTTCTTTTAAATCTATCTATCATAATAGCATCTTCTATATCTCTACCGATATATCCTATAATATCACTAATTCTAACTACACAACCTTCTAAAGTCATAGGTCGATACTTTTTAGATTTTTCTAAATCTTTATAACTTTCATTGTACTCTCTTAAGAATTCCTTTTTATCTTTAGGCATAGGCTCATATATAGGGCTTAACATTTCTCCATTATGAGTCATAATACCATCTAATGTTTGAAGTGTTAGATTAAGACCTCTCCCATCAGTTGCCACACTCATATAATATCTAACACCTTGAATATTATGAGCGAAATATTCTCCTAATTCTTTTAAAGATAATCTATTTAATATTGTCTCTCCTGCATGTCCTAAAGGTGTATGACCAATATCATGGCCTAAGGCAATGGCTTCTATTAGGTCTTCATTTAAGTTTAAAGCTCTACCTATTGTTCTTGCTATTTTACTAACTAACTGGACATGAGTAATTCTTCTACTGATGTGATCATTAAAGTTTAAAGTATAAACTTGAGTTTTATTTAGATACCTTGTATAGGATAAAGAGTGAATTATTCTATCTATATCATGAAAAAATGGTGGTCTAATATCTTCATTTTCCTCTTTAAATCTAATAGCATCACTACTTTTAGTGGCATAATTACTTAAATCTTTCTCTTTTCTTAAAAAATTCTCTTTAGCTTTCTCAGAATTTTCCATTTAATCACTACTTTCCTGTATAATATTTTTTAGTTTTAATATTTCTCCTTTTCATCTTGATAAAATTTTCAAAATTATCTTTTTTATAATACTTCATTTTTAATCCTTCGTTTAAATTTCTATAACATCTTAATTTTTCTTCTTCATTAAAAGTATAATATTCAACTTTATTTTCTTCTTTAATATCATCTTCATTTAAATATAAACATTCATCATAGTTAATAATATTTAGTGTTCTATTTTCATCTTTTTTAGACTTTAAGATAGCAAAATTATTAAAGCCATCTAACTCTTCATAACCATTTTTAGTTTTAGATACAATTATCTTATCTAAAAATTCAAATTCAATATCTCCATAGCCCAAATCTTCTGCTATCATCATATATACTGGAACACAATAAAACTCTTTACTATTACTCATAATTACTTCTTAACCCCTTTTACTATTTTTTATTTTTTTTACTTTATCATTAACATTTTTTGTTTTTCTATTATTTACAGTCTTATATATACTATTAAAATTTGAACTATCAAAATTATCTACATAAAAATCTAAAAAATCATCTGTTACTAGATTTTTTGGAATAAAAGCTTCTTTAAATGTAAATAATGCTACACCTCTATTTTGTTTCTTAGTCTCCAAAGTATTTCCTCTAGCTAGCTTCAACTTTAGACTATCATTATCTACCATATCTTTTGTTAAAATTTCTATATTGCAATATCCTGTTAAAAGCTCCTTAGCAAATAAATGATATGATGTTACAACAATTAAATCTAATACATTATAACTAACTAAATCATTTTGAAGTTCATATACTGGCACTTTATAATATCTAAACATTAGACTTCTCACCCTTTCTAATTAATCTTATCATAGAATAAGGAATAAGTCTTCTATTAAATGGTAATTTTAATATTTCATCAGGATGTCTTGCTACATCAATTTTCTCATTATCTTCATTATAGATAGTTTCTATTTTATAAGGATAAATCTCTCCACTAGGGGTAAATATTTCTACTTCATCACCTATTTTAAAGTAGTTACGTTCTTTTAAAATAAGAGATTTCATGTTTTCATCATAACCTATTATAAGTCCTAAATATTCTTGATTAGATACTTCTTGTCTTCCAGTATAGTACTGATCAGTTACATCTGCTAAGTGATTAAAGTACTGGGTTGTGGTATCACGATTAGCGACAGAGTCAAGACGTTTTTCATATTCTTTTAGTTTTTCATCTGTTAATGTTCCATTATAAATGCTATCTATTAAAAAACGATAACTGCCAATAACTGTGGCAAGATAATAAAGGCTTCTCATTCTTCCTTCTACTTTTAGAGAACTAACTCCAATATCTATTAAATCTTTAATGTACATTGCCATGTTTAAGTCTTTTGTAGCAAGGGTAAATTTATCAGTACTATCATAATCAAAGGCGAAGCGACATACTTGGGCACAACCACCACGATTTGCATCTCTATTAGTAACATAATTAGATAAAGTACATCTTCCACTAAAACAAGTACACATTGCTCCATGAATAAAGACTTCTGTTTCTAGATTAGGGATACTTGATATTTCTTTTATTTCTTCATGGGATAGTTCTCTTGCAAGTACTACTCTACTTGCTCCTAAATCACGATAAAATTTAGCACTGTCTAAATTTGTAATAGAGTCTTGTGTCGAAATATGAACTTCTACTGACTTAAAGTTATCTATTATATATTTAGCAAGATATAAATCACTGACGATAAAAGCATCAATACCACAGTCTATAACTTCTTTAATATATTCTTCCATACCTATTCTATCTTTATCATGAAAGACAATATTAGCGGTTAAATAGACACGTTTACCTAAGTTATGAGCGAAAGTACATCCCTCTTTTAATTCATCTAAACTAAAATTAGTAGCATTAGCCCTTAGTCCTAATTTTTCTCCTCCTACGTAAACAGCATCAGCTCCGTATAAAAGCACTACTTTAAGTCTTTCTAAATCTCCTGCTGGTGCTAGTAACTCTATTTTTTTCATAACAGCACTACCTTTCTCTTAATTTTATATATGAGTAGCAATAAAATCTAATACATCATCTTCATTTACTTTTATTAACTTCATATCTTCATCTGTCACATCTGTAAAATATTTATCTAGTTTTTTATATTTAGAAATGGAATTCAAAGGATATCCAGGATTAATTTTATCACTCTTACTACTTACCATATAGAAATTATCTTTAGACCAACTATATGTAGCTTCTTCTCCTTTTTCATTAATAACTGCTAAACCATATATCCATTTACAGTTAATTTTACCATCTTTTCCATATTCTTTTACTAAGTTAGTATAATAATCAAGTGCTTCTTCATCAGTTAGGCTCTTACCATTTACACGTCTTACGAATAGTCCTGGCTGTTTTTCTTCAGGAACCCCTTCCATATATAGTGTATCATCCATACCCATACAAGGCTTTTTTGTAAGTCTATAACACTCTCTTGCTTTTATTAAAGCATTTTCAATAGCGGTACTTCCATTTTCTTCTACATCTAATTTTATATCTATATCTTTTAAAGATAGAACTTCTATTCCATGTTCCTTTAGTCCTCTACTAAATCTCTTTGATTTCGATTCATTTGAAGTTGCAAAAATAATTTGTTTCATAAATACTTCCTCCTACTTTACTTTATATATAGTCTCTCTATATAAGAACCCTCTATTATGTCCTGCTAATTCGTCTATTTTTGTTTTATTAAAATTAACAAAAGCTTTAATTAGTTCTTTATATTGATTACTACTAAATCCTCCTTGTTCTATAATTCCATAGTTAACACCAGAATCTTTTAATTCTTTATAAACATTACTTAAATTAAGACGTTTATTATAAAAGAAAGTTGTTCCATTGCTATCTTCTTTAACTAAAAACTCTTGCCCACTCTTAGGCTCTTTAATAGTTATTAAATCTTCTTTCGCTTTATTTTTATTTGCAAAATAACTAGTAAGTAAGCTTCTTCTAGACATAGCGACTACTGGATTACCAAGTAATAAAATAAATAAATCACTTTTAGTATTATGTCTAATATTAAGTACTTCATCTTTAGTTATTTCATTAGATAGATAGGCTCCTTTTACTCCTAAATCATAATACAAATTAATAGTATCACTGTTAGTGACCATATGAGTTCCATTATAGATTAAGTTAATAGTTAAATTATTCTCTTTGACTAAGGAGAGTACTGCTAAATCATAGAAGAAGACACCATCTACTTTTATATTTTCTAGTTCTTTTAATATATTAAGTAAATCATCTAATTCATTATTAAATATCATTTTATTTATAACAACAAAACATAACTTATTACTTTTCTTATATTCTCTTATGTCAGAAATACTATAATAATTAAAATAGTCAACAGAAAAATTTTCTAATGGTAAGATGAGTCCATCTAAACTAGTATTTAAATATTCTAAATAATTATTATCTCTTATTACTCCTAATAACTTCATAATATCAGTCCTTTACGTAACATATTTTAACACAAATAAGAGCAAAGAAAAAGAGACATCATTAAGAAATATCTCTTCAAGTATAGTGGTATCTAATTTATTACGTACGGACTACTAGCAGTCCCATCTCCAGACGTAAACCCGTTTTCAGTGGTCACATTGATAACTGGACGCAAGGAAAGGTTACTGTTAAAAGCACCTAAATCTGCCAAAAAAGCATTTTCATAATACACTCTAACCATATTTTCATAGCCACCGTCTTCTGATGATGGTGTCATACTCCAATACCATAAAAATTCATTATCACCTGCAGTTAAATAACTATTACTTATAACTCCTCCAAAGCTTTCTCCTGCTAATACTAACTCATCTGCTGTTATTAATCCTGCTTTTAGTCTATATGAACCACCATAACTTTCACTTGTAGTAGGGCATTTTAAAGTCGGTGTCACATTTTCTTGCATTTCTAATCCCATCAATTTTCCAAATACTGAAGCTAATCTATCAAAACTTGCAAATACACTTCTTCCCATCATTGTTTCTTCTCTATATCCACTACTATCACTACAGAATCTTCCACTACTTACTTTACTATCATAAATACTACTTCCTAAGGCATTTTTATACCAAGTATCTACTTCTCTTTTTATAAATGAATCTGTTCCATTATCGTAGGTATAACCTGCATACTTTGGATTATCATGCTCTAAATTATAGAAAGTATTCCCAACTGAATATGAATGTGCTAAATCACTATTATCAGGGGTTGCACTTGTTCCATTATAGATTAATCTTAAGCTTCCATCTCCATTTACTCTTACTATCTTCCAGTACATCTTATCTCCTGCACTTGCTAACTTTACTTGAGTACATCCATCTTCATATCCAACATTAGCTTCCCTACAACTTTCTAGACTTTGATAATAAAGCCCATTATTTTCATATACATAATAATCACTTACATATTCTCCAAATTGAACATTATTATTTGTTACCGCTCCCCTATAATAATAACTAACACCATCTTCATCATTCATACTATATAGTCCATTAGTCACTTGACTAGGTTCACTTCCATATTGAGGACCTTCCTCTGTAATTGATGCTATATAACTTCCATTACTTGCATAATTAAACATATTAGTTGTTTCTTCTTGTAACTCATTATCTTCAAGTATCTTTTGTGTTGTCAATGGTACATATTTATCTCCTGCTTTTCCATACACATTTATTCTTACACTAAATGTTAATCCTCCTCCATCTCCCTGGGGATTATAACTCTCATCTACATACATTCTTAGCCTATAATTATTAGATTCACTAGAGTTCATACTACTTGTATATAAACTCATCTCATTTACTGGTCTTCCTGTATAATCATTAGCACTACTCTCTTCATTATATGTCTCAGGTACCATTAAAGCTTCTTCACTACCATCATCTGTTAATCTAATTAGATATAACTTTATATATCTACCACCTATAGTATTACCATCTTCTTTTTTAGCACTTATCTCATAGTTGATATTTACATCACCTGTTATTTCACTACTTACACTAAAGTCAAAATACTCCCCTGGATTTAGTCTTACCATTCCAGTCTTATCAGTAGTTGGTAATGCTCCATTTAAACTTATTGTATTATCTGTTTCAGTATATGTCATTGTAATAGAACCTGTCGTTATAGAGTTTACTTTACTACCTGTTTTACTATAACTAAAGGCAGCATAACTTACTCCTATTATCGCTAGTATCATTACTACTAACACTACTATTATTATAATATTTTCCTTTTTCTTCATCTTTCACTTTTCTCCTTTATTATTTTTCTCACACCATCAAAAAGAACAGAATAATACTATCCTGCTCTTATATCATAATGAAAGAAAGTATTATTTAAACTACCATTCTGGTAATTTAAGCACCTTTTATGCCCCCCCCCAGGTAACACATTGTAAACCTGAAGTTTTAGAAAAATGACGAATTAATTTACCCCAGAATTGACGATTTATTTTACCCTGATAAATTGAATTAGCCATATCTACTACTTCCTTTCTTATCTTTGTTAACTTAATCTTAACATATAATCATATCACATTACAAGTAACTTATTTGTATTTGTAACTTTCCTTATTTTACATATTATCTTCTTCACTATCATCTAACTTAACAAGTACTTCTCTAGGCTTAGAACCATTAGGTGGTCCAATAATACCTCGCTCTTCTAATAAGTCAATAATACGCGCTGCTCTATTATAACCTAGTTTAAACCTTCTTTGTAATAGTGATGCACTTGCTTTCTGAGTCTCTATAACAAACTCTACTATCTCATTATATAATGGATCATCGTACTCTTCCACTTGAGCCATATCTTCTTTCTGTGATGCACTCTTTTCACTATCTCCAGATAAATTCATGAATGCTTGATCATACTCAGCTTTTTGTTGTTCTATTGTGTAATCAATAATTCTTTTAATCTCATCATCAGAAATAAAGGCTCCTTGAATACGTTCTGGATCTGCTTCTCCCATTGGTAAGAATAACATATCACCTTTACCAAGTAGTTTTTCTGCACCTGTCATATCAAGAATTGTACGTGAGTCGATACTACTAGATACAGCGAAAGAAATACGACTTGGAATATTCGCTTTAACAACACCAGTAATTACATCTGTTGATGGTCTTTGAGTAGCAATAATCAAATGAATTCCGGCAGCACGAGCCATTTGGGTAATTCTCATAATAGATGCTTCTACATCTTTACTTGCAACTAACATAAGGTCTGCTAACTCATCTATTATTACGACAATAAATGGCATCTTATTCATCTGTTCATCCGCTGGTAAAGTCTTATTCATCTTCTCTACATAATCATTATAAGTTGCAATATTCTTAGTCTTAGTCTCACTAAATGTATCATAACGTCTTTCCATCTCTGAAACTATTTTAGCAAGGGCAACTGAGGCTTCCTTAGGATCAGTTACAACTGGTCTCATTAGATGAGGAACACCATTATAACCAGAAAGTTCAACCTTTTTAGGGTCAACCATGACAAGTTTAACTTCATCAGGTTTCGCTCTCATTAAAATAGAACAGATAATACCATTGATACATACAGATTTACCTGAACCAGTAGAACCTGCTACTAAAAGGTGTGGTGTTTTATTAATTTCACACCAAATAACATTACCCATAATATTTTTACCTAAAGGACATAATAGTTTAGAACCATCTAAAGACTTAGGTACTTTTTCTAATACTTCTCTAAATGATACAGAAGCTGTTTCTTTATTGGCAATTTCTATACCTACAGTGTTTTTACCAGGAATTGGGGCTTGAATTCTAACATCTTTAGTAGCTATGGCTAAAGCTATTTCTCTATGTATTGATAAAAGTTTACTAACCTTAGTACCAGAATGTAATTCTAACTCATACTGAGTAACTGTAGGACCAATATGTACTTCTACTACTTTACCAATAATATTAAAGTCTTTTAATACTTTTTCTAGTATTTCTATATTCTTTTCAATTAAACTCTGATTAACACTATTCTTCTTTTTCTTAGGTGGATCTAATAGATTAATAGATGGCAAAACATAGTTATGTTTAACTGTAACTTTATTTTCATCTACAACATTTACTTCACTAACCTCTTTTTCATCTTTAGAAGTATCTTCATGAACTTTCGCTTTAGTTAACTCATCGATACTAGATATAACGATTCTTTTATCATCATCTTTTATCTCACCCATAGCAGGTTCAACATTACCTGTTATGATAGGTTTCTTAGTACTAACTTCTTCATCACTACTACTCTTATCCTTCTTAGGAAATTTCTCTTTAGCAGCCTTAGCTTTGTCTTTAACAAAATCGACAATTGAAAAGCCAGTAAACAAAGAAAAGCCTATAATAATTAAGGTCCAAGCGATTATTTGCATTCCCTTATATGAGAATAATAGCATAAATAAAACACCAAAAGTACAACCAATTATTCCTCCTCCTATAGCATTAGGCCTTGCCCCTTTCATAACATCAGAAAAGGAATTGATTAATTGATCTACTGTTTCACTAAATACCTTTATAGCATTGCCATCATTCTGTAGTAGATAAGTTTCATGCATTAGGACCAAAACACCTATTAATAATAGATATATACCTAACATTTTCGTTGTAAATAAATTAGGCCACTCTCTATTTATAATTAAATATACTCCTAATATTAAAAGTACAACTAATAAAGGATTATATAAAACTCCTACTAGAAATATTGCAAAAGATGCAATCATATTACCAACTGGTCCATATCTACCAATACCAAGTATTGCTGCTAAGATAAGTAATATTCCATATAGTTCTGTAGAATGAGCGAAGCCTTTTTTAGTTTCCTTCTTTTTCTTTCTTTTTGCCATAACTACCACTCTCTTTCGTATCTTTACTACTTAAAGTATAACAAAACTAAAGAATAATTTAAAGAGATTGTCACTCATTTGACACTTTTATTTTATATGATTATTTTTATCTCATAATACTCAATCATTACACTTCCTATTTTTTATTATCTTTTACAGTTATATATTTCTGATTACTAGCATTACGTTTTTTATTAGTATATTCTAGTTTATTGCAATCAACAAGTAGCTTTAATATTTTATAAGCAACGTATCTTTTTGAAGAAATACCTAAATAATTCCTAATCTCTTTAGCAGTTTTTGGTTCTTTACAAAACTCTAATACATTATTAAATATTTCGCTTTGTGTATCACTTTCTGTATCACTAACTGTATCACTTTGTTGTCCACTTACTTGTTCACTTGTACTTCTTATTAAAAGAATAACATATATACATAATAAAGGACAAATACTATTAACATAATAGTTCCTTCTTTTTTACTGACTTCTCTTTCACTTCTTGCAAAAACAAATAAAAGGAATGATGATAAGAACACTGCTAGTATATCAATAAAGCCAAAACCTTCTAGAACAATATTACCAAAAATAAGAATAGGAAGTCCTAAAACTATACATATATTAAAGATATTAGTGCCAATAATATTTCCAATGGCCATATCAAACTCACCTTTTTTAGCACTAGTTACAGTCATAATCATCTCAGGTAAGCTTGTTCCTATTACAATAGCAGTCATAGTAATTGCTTTCTCACTTATATTTAAAGCAGTTGCAATAGCTTTTGCAGAGTCAATAATCATCTCACTACTATAAATTATTAAAATAATAGTAATAAGCAATAAAAGGCAAGATACTATAATAGAAAACTTTCCTTTATCTGATTCTTCTTCATTCTTCTTGTTCCTTTTAAATAACATCCCTACTAAATAAAGTATAAACATACTAAATAATAACATCAATATTAAACTATCACTTCTTGAAAAAGTATTAGGTGTTAAAGGATTAAAACCGGCATCAAGCATTAATATAGAAAAAACTGTTGTAACAATAAAAAGTAAAGGCAATTCTTTTTTAACAGTAGCATGCCTTACTTTAATAGGCCTTATAAAACTTG
Organism: uncultured Bacilli bacterium; assembly: GCA_944358355.1. Classification (GTDB taxonomy): domain Bacteria; phylum Bacillota_I; class Bacilli_A; order RF39; family UBA660; genus Onthousia. The sequence continues at coordinate 10,862 of CALVQY010000003.1, forward strand.
CAAGACCAATAATTAAAAAAACATTTACAATACAACTACCTATAACATTTGCAAAAGCCATTACCCCATCACCATTAGCAACACTTCTAAAAGAAATAGCAACTTCAGGAGCGCAAGTTCCAAATGATACTATAGTAAGAGCAATTAACATCTTAGGAACTCTTAATCTTAAAGCTAATGATGAAGCTGCATCTACTAAAATATCTGATGATTTAACAATAATAACAAAACCTATTAATAAAAGAACTATATCTAAAAGCATAACAACACTACCTTTCTATTTATAATATTAGTATATATGATTTCAAAAGTTACTTCAAACAAAAGACATTTAGTTTACACTAATATTATTAACAGAAAGTTATAATTTACTACAAATAATAAAGAGTGACTTTTATTCATCACTCAAATATCTAGTTCATCAAACTATTATAAAGTTTATTAGCATTAGCAAAATCTGCTATCATTAAAAAGTTATCTATATAGTTACCTTTTTCATTTTTATAGTTTAAATAATAAGCATGTTCCCACATATCCATATTAAATAGTGGAATAAACCCAAAAGACTGAGGTAGTTCTTGATTAGATAGATTTATAACGTCTAGAGAACCCTCATCAGTTACTACTAAAAAGGTATAACCAGATCCTTTTAAACTCATAGCCTTATTCTTAAATTCTAAAAAGAAGTTATCTATATTTCCATACTTTTTATCTATATCTTCTTTTAATTTACCACTTGGTAATATTCTATTAGGACTCATACTCTTCCAGTATAAGTTATGATTTAAGACACCACCTAGATTATATATAATATCTACCCTATCACTTTCATTAAATTCATCAATATGATAGAATAACTCATCTATATCATAACGATAATCAAAATTATTCTTATCTAACAACTCATTTAATTTATTTAAATAATTTTGTTCATGTTTATGATAATGAAGTCCCATTGTATGAGTATCAATATAGGGTTCTAAATCTTGAAATAAATAAGATAATACAGGTAATTTATACATAAACTCAACTCCAATAGTAGTTTATGTCAATCGTCTAATTATGTCATTATTTTAATAAAATATTCAATTATATCTCTTTTTTTGCTAAACTATAATAAAGTATTAAAGGAGTTATGTAGTATGAGAAGTAAATATAGAAATTATTTAAACAAAGAGTATCATTTTGATAAATTAACAATGTTAGGAATTTTTTGTTTAATAATAGTAATATCAGGTATGTTTGGGTGGCTCTATGAAGTGGTATTTTATTATTTTAATAGTGGTATGACTGAAATATACTGGCGTGGTGGAAACTTTTTACCTTGGATAAATATTTATGCTATGGGTGCTATTTTAATATATGTTTTAACTTATAAGAAAAGAAAGAATCCTCTATTTGTATTTATAGTAAGTATGATATCTACTGGAATACTTGAATATATTGGAGGATTCTTTATGGAACATATTATGCAGATAAAATGTTGGGATTATACCAATGAAATATTAAGCTTTGGTAATATTAATGGCTATGTTTGTATAAGGAGTGTCTTAGTTTTCGGAATATCAGCTTTACTATTAATATATTTAATAGTGCCACTTTGTTTTTATCTAGCCAAAAAGATGCCTAAAAAAGCATTTCTAATATTAAGTTATACAATCTGTGGTATCTTCTTATTTGATGAGTTATATAATCTAATATTTGCTAATTTATTAAATCTTCCTAGAGCATCAGAAGTATATAAAAATCTAGGGTTTAAGTACTTATATTTTTAAATGTATCATATATATATTAACGAAACAAACTTAATTTGCTAGCCATTGGCTAGCAATTCTTATAATATAACAAAATCAAATTTCCAACCAGTGGTTGTAAAATATTATATAAGGACCATTCTCAGTACATAATTAAATTATATATACATATTTTAAAAATATATAATCAAAACTTAATATCAATAATATTATCAAAAGATATTATAGTGTTATCTACTAAAATAATTCTTTTATATACTTCATCAACTACTTTAACATTTAAAGTTATAGTCTTATAACACCCTCCACTTTTCTTATTATCTCTAACAAAATAAGTAATTGTTACTTTAGGTCTTAATTTAATATCATTTTTTATAAGACATAACTTCTCGTTTAGCATTAATTTTATTCCCTCATCTAGTTCTATTTTTTTAGATGTTTCTCTTGCAACTTCCTTTATCCTCTCATCATATCCAGTTAAAGCCGAAAAAGGAGCGAACTGTGCTGACCTATTTTGTAAAGACATGGGCTTTCTTATTTTAGATACATGATGGGGCATATTTATAATATCGTCATACTTATTCATGATGTCCTCCTATCTGCCTATTTCTAGCCATTGTTGTTGCCCCATCTTCTAAATCCATACCTTTTAAAATAGCATTTTTCCCGTACCTTTCTTTTATCTTTAACATAGCATTTTGAAGATTGTTTTCACTTCTTAAAACTTCTCTATCATAATCTAACTTATTAGTTTCATCATCTAGACTAGAAAATAAATCTAACTGTCTATATCTAATCTTACCTTTTTCTTCCTCTTCACTTGTAAGTTTTGTAGCGGCCATAGTAACTCTTCTAATAGATAGTTTAGGATTTATAATCTTATCATATAACTTAATCATCGCTTCAGTAATTATTTTAGATGATGACGTTTTATAATCTAAGTTAATAGTTCCATGAGCAGACTTAGGTGTAGCACGTCCATAATGGTCTATTGTAATTTCTCCATTGTAATTATCAGTAACATTTTCGATATCATAACCAATAGTTAATACTAACTGCTCTGTTACTAATCTTTTAGAAACAAGGTCTAATGCTAAAAGTTCAGCCATTTCTCTTACTATTAATTTAGCTTTATCATATGAATATGGGCTTTGTAAAACTTGACCAGAACTTATACTTTTGGCAAGAGGTTTATAGTTTTTAATAGATTCTATTGTACAAGGCTCATAACCCCAAGCATGGTCTATTAAAAGCTCAGCATTAACCCCAAATAATTTATATAACAAGTCTTCATTATTAATAGAACACCTTGCAACATCACCCATTGTATAAATACTGTACTTCTCTAATCTTTTAGAAATACCCTTACCTACTCGCCAAATATCTGTAATAGGTACATGATTCCATAACATTTTTCTATAAGACATTTCATTAAGTTCGGCAATTCTAACTCCAAACTCATTAGGTGTGATGTGTTTTGCCACTACATCCATAGCAACTTTAGCAAGAAATAAGTTAGTACCAATTCCCCCTGTCGCTGTAATACCAGTTGTATCATAAACATCTTTAATTATTTTTGTAATTAAGTCTTTAGAAGATAGTTTATAGTACTTTAAGTAATTAGTTATATCCATAAATACTTCATCAATAGAATAAACAAATATATCTTCTTTAGCAATATACTTTAAATAGATATTATATATTTTAGCAGAATAGTCAATATAATGAGCCATTCTAGGAGGAGCGATAATTAAATCTAATTCTTTAGTCTTATCTTTCTTTAAGATATCATCATTAACTGCTTTACCACTAAACTTTTTATAACCATTAGATTTCCTTCGTATCTTATTAATCTCTTTAATTTTACTTAACACTTCAAAAAGTCTCGCTCTACCACCTATACCATACTGCTTCAATGCTGGACTTACCGCTAAACAAATTGTCTTTTCTGTCCTAGATTTATCAGCGACAACAAGGTTAGTTTTTAAGGGATTAAGTCCTCTTTCAACACATTCAACTGATGCATAAAAACTTTTTAAATCAATACAACTATATACCTTTTCCATCTAACTCACCAATATCATTTTATCACGAACATTTATTCGTGAAAAGTAGTTTTAGTTAATTGGAAAAAATTAACAAAATATCTATAAATTGAAAAAGACTGGAAGACCGTAGTCATCTCCAGTGCTCACAAGTAAATCATACAAAAACGAGTTTGGCAAATTTATTTTTTATCCATTCGACCACTTTTCGGACACTTATTGTTTTTTTAGTGATGTCAAAATATAATAAAACTTAAAAGTCCTAGTAAATTTCTAAAATGGTGCAGAAAACAAGACTCGAACTCGCACGATTAATTATAACTATCCACGTGGGAGTTGTGCGTCTAAAACACCGTCATTCCTGCATAAAGGATAGTTAATTTACTTAACTATCCAAAATGTTGGTATATCTCTAAGACCATTCTCTCCGCCTGCTACTGGATGATTGATAATCTCATTATTGATTACTAAAGCACTAGAGCTACCGCCATCCATATTAGCAGCATTAACAGCACCATAGTTTTCCATTATCTCTGTTAAATCTCCCATATCAGCACCGATTGAAGTTGCAAGGCGTCCATTAATTACTAAGAATAAGACAATACCATCTTTTCTTTGACCAATAGCAGTTCTTGGAGCAATACCCCAACCACCATTACCTTTAACAAAACTACTTTTACCATTAACAATTAAGAAAGGCCCAAATTCAACTGCATCTCTAATTCCCATAGCAAGAGCCTCATCAGCACTCATCTTGCCAAGAACTAGTTTATCATCATTGGTAAAACCTACAAAGCCTCCACCCATCTTAGCATCATCATAATCACTTACAACTTTTCCATCTTTAATAACTGTACCATGAGGTAGTGCACCATTTGAATTCCAATCAGGATCATAAAATCCTCCAGCATTAATAGCAACTATAGCATTTTCTCTTTTGGCAACTGTAGTAATAGTCTCTCCTCTTTTACCAAGATAATTAGTAGTAGCAATAGAAACACGTGATGGATCATATATCGCTACTAAATATCCTTGATAACCACTACCACTAACTTCAATAACTTTATATAAGTCATTACCAGGATCTTTGGTTAAAATCTCTTTTTCATATTCATTTTCATAAATTTTTCCTTTAGTATCATAATCTTTAAAATTAATTAAATTAGGATTAGTAGTCTCATCTACTTCAATTATATGATTATTAGATAGTACTTCATTAATAACATCATTATTATAAAACCATGTAGCTAAATACTGATGAGACATAGAAGTCATCGCGGAAGTTATCCAAAAGTTTCTAAAGCCATCTATTGGTCCATAGAATAGAAATAAAGAAAAGGAACTACCTATTATAAATAGAGCTATTATGATTTTAGTAATTATCTTTTTTTCTTTTCTCTTTTCCTTTTTCAATTCATTAGCAATACTAGGCATCAAAATTGTCTTATCTAAATCTCTTTTATTCACTAGGCTCAGCTCCTGTATTATTTTCATCACTTATTTCTGTTTCAGTATCTTTTCTACCGTTATATTCTCTATCTCCATTTATATCTAAGTAATCTCTATCTAACTTAATTTTTTCTAATTTAGTATCACTACTACTATTATTATCATTTAACCACTCGTTATAAGAATCGATAAGGGCATTATAACTATTAACATCACTTATATATGTATTAACTACTTCTTCATATCCTGCTACTATCGCTTCACATTTATTATTAACGTCAGCATCAGGATGTAAAACATTAATACATTTATCTTTTACCTCATCATAATCTTTATCTATTTTTCCTAAACTATCATTATAAGTTTGATACAAATCTTTATAATTTGCATCATTATCTTTTAAGGTTTGATAATAAGTATCACTTAAAACTTCACTGTAGATATTATCTCTTATTTTATTAAAAGACTCTACATCTGTTTTAAATTCTTCATAATACTCACGAACTACATGCATTCTCTTTTTAACTTCAGCTTGATCATTATTATAATTTATAATTACATAGGAAATAACTCCTATAACTATTAATAGAAATCCAACAAATATCATTATTCCTAGATGTTTATTATTTTGATGCTTTGCTTCCATAAAACTACACTCCTAATCTTTTAAGAAATCTTGCTTTTCTTGCTTTAATCTCTTTTTTATTTCTTTCTTGTTTTTTCTTTTACTATTATTTTTAGTATGTAATGCTATTAAGAAAATTATTAGTAATATAACAATTAAGCTTATAAGACCAATAATTATAAAAGAACTAATTCTTAATTTATCTTTTAGACTATCTACTTCTTCTTGATAATATCTTTGTATAGTCTTATCAATACTATCATATAAATATAGACCTTTTTTACCTGTTTCAACATTTTCTCCATAGACTAGATAAAATTTAGAGTCTTTATTTAATTTATAGACACTATATTCTTTACCATCTATTTTAACAGTATATTTTTTGTAATTAGATGGTATTTTACCATTATCTAAAAGATGAATAGTAAGATTTCCATTACTTAGTTCCTTATATAAATAGTATTTACCATTATCATAAATATAAAAGTCGATATTACCTTTATCATCTTTTAAGGCAACTAAAGTTACATTTATCGCTTCTATTTTATAAGCTGGTACTTCTTCATCATTTATTTTAACAGTAGTCTCTACAAAGTAATCTTTAATTAAATCTTTTAATTCATCAGTTTTCCTAACAACACTTAAATTTTCTTTATTAACTTTTACATTAATAGGATCTTTTTCTTTAACATTAACAACAACAGTATAAGTTTTAGTAGCTCCGTTTTCAGCTTCCACCACAACATTAATAGTATTAGCACCTTCATGGACCTCTATTTCTCCTATTCCACTTACTTTAGCTTTACTATCATTCGCCTTCGCATTTACAGTAACACTAGTAGTATCACTTTCTGCATCCACTGTATAACTTGTAGTATCTTTATTAAACTCTGGACTTAAAGTAAGTCCTTCTACTGCTAGACTAGCAAGATTATTATCATCACTATAACTTTCTTCTACTTCTTCTCTTGCTACTAAGTTTATAACAGTACTATCTGTTGGACTTGTAACTACTTCATCCCAAGAGGCAATGGCTGTGTTTATTACTGATATTGTAGTCTTGCCTGTTCCTTTAACTCTAAAAGTATAAGTATAACTTTGATTTGTCTGTCCTTCACTAGAAACATATCCTACGACATGGGTGTTACCACTTAAAAGTTGTAAAACATTACTATCATAATCTAAACTATATTCCCAACTTCCTAAACCACTTGGTTCATTTATATTAACTCTAACAGTAATATTTCCTCCTACTGTTCCAGATGCTGTTGTTCCGGCGATGCTTATAGAAGCAGCATTTACTATATGTGGGCAAAAGAAAAGGAAGCTAAGTCCTATTATAAATAATATCTTCTTCATGTTAACTTATCACTCCTGTTCTATTACATTATTTCCAAGTATTTGTTTTTGAACTCTTAATAAGTCAACAACATCTACTTTACCATCTTTATTAATATCACTAGCTTTTTTATCATATGAAGACATACTACTACTTCCTAAAATATCTTTTTGAACTCTAAGTAAATCGACAACACTAACCTTACCATCACCATTATTATCTCCATAAATAACAATTTTATAAGACTTTGTAGTTGTTCCATTACTAATTACTAAGGTATCTCCTGTACCTACATTACCACTAGCTTTGTTTCCATATCTATCTAGATAATCTGTAACTTTTAAGTTAGCATTTATACTACTTAGTCTATTATTAATAGTATCAATACTTGTATTAAAGGAAATATTAGAAATAGTATCACTATCTATTTTATAGCCAGATGCTACTACTCCAGTATTAATATCAATATTAGGAGTTGTAACGATTTCTTCTTCTTTGGTATCATCTGGTAGTATTACTTCATTATCATTAGGCATGTTATTATAAACAGGAATTAAGAATTCATAAGTGTTATCTAAAAGATTGTTATCTCTATAGCTTTTATACGTACTATAAGCTTCCTGTGAATGAGCTCTTATATTAGTCATATATTGATGAGTATAAATAGGATATGTTGCAGATGGTGATACATTAAATTTCTGATAATATAAAGTATTTTGATTTGCATCTATATATTTACTAACTATATACTCTGCTCCACCCATAATAGCTTTTTCTTTACTATTCCAAGGTCTATTATAATCATGGATAGAAGCATCTATTCCACCATTAGCCCAGATAAGTCCTCTTAGTTGGGGAGACTTATAAGAACCATAGGCACCAATATTAAAGTAATTATAAATACCACTATAAGTAGTGCCATTACCACAAGAATTTAAAGCTTCCCAAGTATTAGTATTACCTTGATAACCTAAATTAGTTAGACAATTATTATCAACTTCATAGGTGAAAGTACCACCTGTTGTAGAAATACTATCAGCACTACCTTTTTCTTGTCTAATTCTACTAGCTAGATAAACAGGACTAACATTATAAGTTTTAGCTGTCTTCATTAAAATATTTAAATATTCATTAGTATTTAAGAAAGTACCACTAGTAACTCCTCTTACTGCATCTTCTGTTTGAATAGAGGCATTGTATTTTAAATTTTCGAACATAAAGATATATTCTTCGGATAAGAAATTTCTTGGGTCTAAATAATAAGAAACAGTATCTCTACTTGCCACATACCAACCCGGCTCTATTTCTTTATAAGTACCATTTTGATAATAAGGAAGTTCTTTACTTCTTAAAGACTCATCAGTTCCATCTATTAGACTAATTTCTCCATAACTTTCATTCGTAACAGCACTGTTAAAATCAAGATTAGTAAGCACAGGTGTAAAAATCCAATTAGGATGTTTTTCATGTATTGCTTTTAAATAAGGTAAATAACTTTCTAAAAATCCTTTATTTAACATCTCTTTTTCAAAGTCACCGTTTAGATCTACATCACTTACTTCAATAACTGCTTGATCACTTGAACAGATATAACCAACTTTATCATTATAACTAACTTTATACCAAGGATTGTTACAACCATGTCCACTACTACCATCTTTACTGATTAAATCAACTTTAGTACCTGCTAATAACACTCCATCATTAGCATCTTTTATTAAATCTCCTCCAGGTTTTTCTCTAAAATATTTATTAGTATTTAACACTATATAACTACTTGCAGATACCGTAGGAATAAAAGTAAAAAGCATAATAAAGATAAGTCCTATACAAGTTATCTTCTTCATAACTTATCAACTCCTATTCTTATATAAACATTATATCAGAAAGTTCGACAAAAGTAAGTATTAATATATATTTATAGATAGGAAAGCGTCAACTTGACAATAGGTGTATAGGGAAAAGTTGAAAAGAATATAATTATAGTCTATAATTATAAGGTAACTATTTTATGTTTAATACATTGGAGGTTAATTAAATGAGAAAAAATAAAGAAGAAAAAAAGAATAAAAAATGCCGACTTTGGCTTGCTATTTTAAGTATTATTGTAATACTTTCAAGTCTCTTTGCAATTTATAATATATTATTATTAGGACCGATTGAAGAAGTTGTACGGTATATAGTTATTGGCGTGTTTGTCGTCTTTGATATAATTATTATCTTTAAAGTTAGGTCAAAAAGACGACATAAAGAGAAAAAAGCGAGGCTTTTAACTTTTCTTTTAATACTATATTTGATTATAAACTGTGCTATATCAGGTCTAATAATGTATGCATATGGGACTTTATCTAGTATTAATAGAGACTATGTTACTTATTCTAGTAGCTTAATAGTTAAAAGTGATAGCGAGATTCAAGATGTAAATGACTTAAGTGATAATAAAATAGGAATTCTTTCTGATGAGTCAAGTCCTGAAGGAAATATTATTCCTAATGAAGTTATTGATGAAAACAATTTAAAAGATGATAATGAGATAGTTGAATATGATGATTACTTTACAGCCATGGCAGATTTATACGATGGTGAAGTTGAGGCAATATTTGTTCCAACTGATTATCCTTCAATGTTTACAAGTATGGAAACATACGCAAATATAAGTGAAGAGACCAACGTTATTTTAACTAAAGAAAAAGAGATGAAGAAAGCTAGTACTAGTGATAGAGAGAATTCTTCAGCTGGTAAAAGTGTAACAGAACCATTTACAATTTTATTAATGGGAGTTGACTCTGCTGAGGAAGGTTTATCTAAGAATACTGTTGCTAATGGGGATAGTTTAATTTTAATTACCTTTAATCCTAATACTTTAAATGCTACAATGTTAAGTATCCCTCGTGATAGTTATGTGCCAATTGCATGTTGGAGTGGTACTCCTGAAAATAAAATAACTCATGCGGCGGCTTATGGTACTGACTGTATGATGAGTACAATTGAAAATTACTTCGATGTTACTATTGACTATTATGCTAAAATTAATTTTAAAGGTTTAGTTACTTTAGTTGATACTTTAGGTGGAATTACTGTTGAAGTACCACAAGATTTATGTACTGATAATTCTAATCGTGAAGGAGAAGTTTGTATAAATGCAGGACTTCAAACATTAAATGGTGAACAAGCTTTGGTACTTGCGAGAAATAGAAAACAACTTGCTGCTGGGGATTTGGATAGAGGTTTAAATCAACAGTTAGTTATTCAAGGAATATTAAATAAAGTTAAAGATATGAAGAGTATTAATCAAGTAATGGATGTTTTAAATACTGTTACTAATAATCTTGATACTAATTTTACAGAACAGCAGATTTTATCATTCTATGATATTGCTAAAGACATTATGAATAATGCTTTACAAAAAGATGATGCTGACCTTATTAATATTGAACAATTATATTTAGATGGTACTGGACAAATGATTTATGATGAGAGAAGTAGAATGGTACTTTGGGATTATGTACCAAATACTAAAAGCCGTGATGATATTGTAGAAGCGATGAAGATTAATCTTGGTGAAAAAGAACCTGATATGGTTAAAGAGTTCTCCTTCTCTATTAATGATCCTGATTATGAGAAAACGATAACAGGAACTGGTCCTTATAAAACGGCTTTTACATATGATTTATTAGCTGATTTTACTGGAGACAGTGAAAGTCAAGCTAGAAGTTGGTGTAATGCTCATGGTGTTAATGTTAGTTTTAGAAGGAGTGGTGGCTATGTAGTTAGTCAAAGCTTACCTGCTAATAAGAGAATAGATTTAATAAGTGGTAGCCTTGTATTAACATTATCAGGTAGTGGATATGATGAACCAGAAGAACCTAGTTATACTCCTCCTGCTGATGATGAAGAAGATGAAGATGATACTGGTGGTGAGATACCTATTGTACCTCCAGGTGGTAGTGATAATGGAAATGGTTCTGGAGGAGATGGTAACAACGGTGGTGATCCTGGAGACTCTGGTGATGGTGGAAATGGATCTGGAGGTTCAGGAAGTGATAACACTGGAGATGGAACCACTGGCGGTACTCAACCAGATGAATAAAGAGATAAGCAAATCAAACTTATCTCTTTTCTTATGGCCTTAAAGCTGTTATTGGTACTACATATACTCCATCTGGTCTTACATATGCTGCACTACTCATTCCACATATAACACATAGTACTGAAGGTTCTTTACCATTTTCTTCTTTTATAGAATCTCTTATATTAATTAAATTTTTTGCTGCATCATCTATTGCATTTACACCCATTTTTACCTCAAATGCACACCAATTACCATCTTCTAATTCTATTACTGAATCTATTTCCCTATTCGAATAATCTTGATAATGATAACATTTAGCATCAAAGGAATCTGCATATATTTTTAAATCATGCTCTACCAATGCTTCAAATAAAAAGCCAAAGGTTTCTAAGTCATTAATAAGCTTTTCTTCTGTTAAATTTAAAAGTGCACAGGCTATAGAAGGATCGGCAAAATGTCTTTTTTCAGATTGTTTAACTCTTATACTCGATCTGATATTAGTAGAAAAAGGCTCATCATTATCTAATAAAAATAATTTATCTAAAGCATTTAAATAAGATGCTACTGTATCTATATCAATATCTTCATTGTCAACTTCTTTTATATCTTTCTTTAATGTAGCATTAGTAACAGTAGTACTTTCATTTCTAGCAAGAGATTTTAATAATAATTTTACTTTGTGTTTATCTCTATTAATACCATCTAATCTAGATAAATCATCATCTATTATTAAATTAATATACTCATTTACTGATTTTCTTGCATCATCACTAGAATAATTTATATTACCAGGCCAACCACCTCTTATAATTAAATTAGCAAGTTTTCTTAAACTAACTTTTCCAGTATTTTTAGATATTTTTTTACCATTACAAATATCCTTTAATGATATATCACCAGTTGAATCACCTGATTCATATAAAGACATTGTTCTTAAATGAATTTTGCCAAACCGTCCCGCTCCACTATGAGATATGCCATCTCTTTTAGGTGTTGATGAACCAGTTAATATATATTGCCCCTTTAAACCTGTTCTATCAACATCATATCTTATTTCATCCCATAAATTTGTCGCTTCTTGCCATTCATCAATAAGTTTCGGTTTTTCTCCTTCTAAAACAATTTCAGGAGATGTTTCAGCAAGTTCAACTTCATTAGATTTTCCACCAGTTTTTGTATAAAGCAAACTCTCACTTTTTGCATGATATCTTCCAGACCAAGTTTTACCACAATACTTTGGACCTTCTATACATATTGCACCAAATAACTTTAAATATTTTTCTATTTTTTCATCAACTATTCGTTTTTTATAATTTTTAATTTTCATAGTTAGCCTCCTCTCAATTAATATAATTATACATTAATTGTTTAATTAAATCAATCATATTCCGTGACATTTCTAATTTCCATTCCGTGATATTTCTAATTTTCATTCCGTGATATTTTCAATTTCCATTCCGTGATTTTTTTAAGAATTCATATCTTCTAGATAAGACACCGCTTCATCAAATGTTCCTATTGCTTTAATTTCTATATCATAATCATGTTCTTCTTTTTCCTTTAATGCTTCTTTATAATTATCACCTTTAGGAACTAAAAATATATCTGTTCCTTTCTTAACAGCTCCATTTAACTTGTATTTAACGCCACCTATTTCTCCAACTGTTCCATCACTACTAATAGTACCAGTTCCAACAATAGTTAAACCGTTAGTTAAGTCTCCTTTAGTTAACTTATCATAAATAGCAAGTGTTAACATTAAACCTCCACTTGGTCCTCCTTCACTATCTTTAAACTTAAGTTCTATTTTAGGATCAGTCTTATATTCATAAATAGTACTAACAGAAACACCAGTTACTTTATAATCTTCTCCTTCTTTAACAGTTGCAACTACATCAGTTTCTTTATCATTTCTAATAACTGTTACCTTAACTTTATCTCCTACTTCAAAGTTTTGTATTTCATTTGTATAATCTTCTACTTCATTTATTTCTTTACCATTTACTTTTACTAACTCATCTCCTACTCTTAGACCATTATCTTCTTTTTTATCTACATAGATAATATAAAAGTGTTTACCACTTATACTAACCTTTTTTTCTGCTTTTTGGTACGCTAACATAATGGCAGTTTGATTAGCATTTTCTAAATATATTCTATTTCTAAACATAATATCTTCAGGTGTTTCATCTTCATTTAACTCTACATCTTCTTGTTTTTCTATATCATATCCTGGAATTATATTACCTAAAATAAAAGATGCAACATTACCTTCTAATTCTTTTACATAAGCAAAGTTAAGAGAGCCTTTACTATTTGAGTTATTACCTTCTATTAAAACTCTATCATTAATATCAATAGTACCTCCTCCAGCATAAATATAATAAGGTAGTGGGAAAGTAAATACAAAGTAACAAACAATTAAAAAGATAATTGTTTTATAATAATCTTTCATAAATTTTTTTATTCTTAAATAAACTTTATTAAACATATACATCAGTCCTTACTATTACATTATACCAAAAGAAGGTAATATTATGAAAAAAAAGTATCAAGAACTTTTAGCAGTACTAATTATTTTATTTATTTACTTAGGAATTTTTGTTAATCCTAATCTAATTATAGAAAGCGGTATTAAAAGTATTACTATCTTTAAAGAAAAATTATTTCCTTCTATTTTTCCTTTCTTTGTTCTAGCTTCTTTACTATTAGAATTAGGAATTGCCAATAAATTAAGTATTAAATTAAATCCTATTTTTAAGAGAGTATTTCATGTCGAAGGAAATAGTTCTTTTATTATATTAGTAAGTATTATTTCAGGATTTCCTAGTGGTTCTAAGTATATTGCTAATAGTTATAAGGAAAATACTATTAATAAAGATACTGCTAATTATCTTTTAACTTTTACTCATTTTGCTAATCCTCTTTTTATTTTAGGAACATGTGGAATAATTTTAAATAGTCTATCTCTTGCTTATAAAATATTAATTATAGAGATAGTTGCTAACTTGATTTTGGGATTTATTTTAAGACCAAAAGAGATAATAACATCTAAGAGGATATCTACTAAATGTAATAATACCTTTCTAGAAGCTTTACCTAAAGCGATAAATGAGGTAATTAAATTACTTTTATTTATGTTAGGTAGTATTACATTCTTTATGTTTTTTAGTAAGTTAATTACAAGCTTTTTAGCTTTAAATCCGCTTTTAGAATCTATTATTACAGGAGTGCTTGATATGACTAGTGGTATTAGTTTAGTTGGAGAAATTAATACTACTTTATATATCAAAGGAATGCTTGTTCTTACATTTATTACTTTTGGTAGTTTTTCTGTTCATTTACAAGTAATAAATAATATAAAAGAAGAAGATTTAGACTATAAATACTTCTTCTTAGGTAGAATCATAGAAACTGCTATTGCCTTAGTCTTATATATTATTTTCTAATAAGTATAATTAACTGGACAATTTATCATAAATGAGTATGTTTCGTCGGCAAAGTTAGGATGAGTTAAGACTATAGTTATTTTTAAATAGCCATTAGCACCGCTTAAATATTCTATTTTAGAGTCTGGACTTAACATTAAATCAGCGATTGCAGGTATTTCATAATCAGTAATATTTCCACTTCTTCCATAACTAATAATTCCTTCTGTTGGTTTAATAGTAATTGTTGTTGTATATGCACTCGGACTATCAAATGATAAAGTAGCAGAATAGCCATCAGTTCCTACATTAGTTACATTAACTAAATGGCCTTTTATTAAATCATCTTGAATTACTTTTTGTAAATTATTAGAAAATGCTACTACTTCATTATTAATTTCTTCTATTTGTTCTCTATTACGATAACTCATTATTAAGTCAAATAGACTTACAACTATAACAGAAACAATTATAAAGCAGACAAGTAATTCTATAGCAGTTATTCCTTTATTATTTATATTTCTCATCTTGATACCTCCATTGTTCCATACTTATGAGTATCATTAGATACATATTCTACAATTACTCTATAATAGCCTGTATTAGGCGTTTTACTAGTGTTTTTACTATAAGTTGGTAAGTATGCTATATATTCTCTAAAATCACGTTCGAAAGTATTATTATCTTTTACAAAGTTTTTAAAAGTAGTAGTAGAATATGTTGTTAAATATATTTTTGAAACATTATTCATAACAGTAAAAGCTCCACAGTTTCCTTCACTTTCTTCATTAGTATATAAAGCACAATCGCTAATATCTTTATAACCTTTAGTCTTAACTTCATTATAAACACTATCTGGCAGTCCTTTTAGCGCTATCATTCTTGCCCAATGTGCTATATATGTAGATTCTACGGTGTTATAATTTTTGTATCTTTCATATTCACCTACTAAAGGGAAAAAATTTGCATACAATAATGAGAAGATTCCCATAACAAAGACACTTACTATTAATGTTTCTACTAATATAAATCCTTTTTTGCTGACTTTTTTTGATAAATTCATTATAACCACCTCTTGTAATTAGGCTATTCTTAATATATAATTATTATAGTAAAAGATGAGGATAAAGTAAAGGGGTTGATTACTATGGTCTCATATGATATGACCAAAACACCAGTTGTTAATGTAGTAGATGATATAATCGCTAACGCCTCAAAAGCCGGGGCTAGTGATATACATTTTGATCCAAGAGAAAATAGTCTGATGGTAAGAATAAGAGTAGATGGTGATTTACAAGATTATACTGAAATACCTAAGATTTATGAAAGAAATTTAATTACAAGAATAAAACTAATCGCTAATATGAATATAACTGAA
Organism: uncultured Bacilli bacterium; assembly: GCA_944358355.1. Taxonomy (GTDB): domain Bacteria; phylum Bacillota_I; class Bacilli_A; order RF39; family UBA660; genus Onthousia. The sequence goes on from CALVQY010000003.1 coordinate 26,952, forward strand.
AGTAGGCTTCCTCAAGATGGATCTATAAAAGGAACTATAAAAGGAATAAATTTAGAGACACGTGTATCAACCCTACCTACTAATGAAGGTGAAAAATGTGTTATACGTATTCTTGATTATTCTAGAAGTTTACAAGGAATTGACACTTTAGGGTTTAATGAAGATAATTTGAAAAAATTAAAGAAAATGATCGCTGAACCTAATGGTATTATCTTAATAACAGGAGCGACTGGTAGTGGTAAAAGTACTACTGTTTATTCTATTTTACAAGTATTAAATAAAAAAGAGACTAATATTATAACTGTAGAAGATCCAATAGAAATGAATCTTGAAGGATTAAATCAAGTACAAGTAAATAGTGAAATAGGACTTGACTTTGCTACTGTTTTAAGATCTATTTTAAGACAGGACCCTAATGTTATTCTTATCGGAGAAATTCGTGATAGTGAAACTGCTAAAATAGCGGTACGTGCTTCTATAACAGGACACTTAGTATTATCTACAATCCATACTAATAACTCTTTAAGTACAATTGAAAGATTACTTGATATGAATGTTGAAAGATATTTGTTATCTAGTGCTTTATCTGGTATTATATCGCAGAAGCTTGCAAAGAAGGTATGTCCACATTGTAGATTAAAAGAAGAAACTACTCCTTATCAAAGGAAAGTATTTAAGCTTGCTTTAGATAAAGATGTTAATTATATATATAATGCTAATCCTAAAGGGTGTGATAAATGTAATAACGGTTATCATGGTCGTATTGCTATTCAAGAAGTATTGATGATTAATGATGAGATTAGAAGTGCACTAAATGAAGAAAGTTTAGAAAAAGAAGATTTAAATAAATTAGTATATAAATCTGATGTTATTACTATGTTACAAGATGGATTATTAAAAGTTTTAGATGGTTCTACTACTTTTGATGAGATATACAAGATTATTGATGTGGATGATGACTTAGATATTTATTGTAAGATTAGAGATATAGAATATAATGAGAATAATGACAATAATGACAATAATGACAATAAAGATGTAGAAGAAAAAGAAGAAGTCAAAGATGAAAAGAAAGAAAATGATATCAATATAAGTACGGATGAAGAAGTTAATACTCCAATAATTCAAATACATAATATAACTAAGGAAGATGAGGTATTATAAAAGTGAGAAGGAAAATTCTCACTTTTTTTACTGAAAATATTATCTTTATAATCCATTATATATATTATTTGTTCAAATTAAAGAATCTAGCATTGATGTGAACCCCATTTAGGAGACATCATAAAAAGAACAGAATACACTTATCCTGCTCTTATATCATAATGAAAGAAAGTATTATTAATGTTTAAACTATCATTACAATAATTTAAACACCCCAGTAACATATTGTAAACAAATTCTCCTCATTTTTTTACCTTCTTTCTTATCTTCGTTATCTATATATTAACATAATTAATTAGATAATTTCAATCATTTCTTATCTTTTCTTAATTCTCTACTCAATCCTATAACTTTAACATAACTAATAGTACTAATAATAATCATACTAATATTAAGAATTAAAACTATTATTGCTAATAAATTAAAGGATGTAATACCATTAATAAGACTTGTAAGTTCATTTTCTACTAAGACATCTCTTGTAGAGAAAAAATATAATGTAAGTATTATAGTTAACAGAAAATAAACTAAAGAAAATAGTCCTAACTTAATCTTTTTAAATCTAAAGAACTTATAAGCACTAGCTACTTCTATAGCCATAAATAAAAAGATAATAACTAAAAATATATAATTCACCATAAAACAACTTCCTTTCTAATATAATTCTTTAGGTAATATCTTATCAAGAGCATTACTAATTACTTCACTTGATTCTTCTAATTTCTCTTCTTCTTCATCAGTTAATTTAATATTAATAACTTTTTCTATACCATTCTTTCCTATAATGCATGGAGTTGAAATATAAACATCATAAGTTGTATTATAATTAGAAACTGGATAAACTTTCTTTAAATCTTTTAATATCGTTAATGTTAGTTCTAGAAGACATGCTGCTACTCCATCACTTGTATAGCCTTTATGTTTAACAATTGTTCCTCCCATATGTCTTGTTTCATCTTCTAATTCTTCTTTTTCTTCTATAGATAAAAATTGACTTAAGTTTTCTAGACCTATATTAGCATTACTCCAAGCGATGAATTCACTATTACCATGTTCTCCTAAAACATAGACATTTATATCATTAGGTTTAATATTTATCTTTTTACTAATTAATGATTTTAATCTTGCTGTATCTAACATAGTTCCTGTACCTATTACTTTGTTATAAGGATAATCTGTATAATGAGCGACTAATTCTGTGATAACATCTAAAGGATTACAAGCAACTAAACAAATACCATTAAATGAGGTATTACGAAGGTTATTAGTAATATCTACTATTATTTCATTAGCTTTTTCTAAATCATCTAATCTATTTTTTGTAGATTGAGGCACTCCTGCTGTTATTACAACAATATCTGCATCATTACAATCATTATAAGTACCTAGTTTTAGGTTAATGTTAGAATTACTATATACTAAAGAATGTTCTAAATCTAAGATTTCACCTGTTAGTTTTTCTTCATCTAAATCGATTAAGCTTATATCTAAAGCCATATCAATTAAACATATTTTTTTTAAAAACTCTAGTCCGACATTACCACAACCAATAATTACTATTTTCTTCATAAGTCAACTACCTTTCTATAATTAGTTTACCACAGAAAGAAAAGATTATAAATAGAAAAAATATAGAATAAACTATACTTAAAATATAAATAAATTATTTATTTGGGTCAACTAATATCTTAACAGCAGCATCTTTACCACCAGTAAGTCTTTCGTAGGCTGATTGTACTTCATCATAACTTACTATATCATCAACAAATTTCATTACTTCTATTTGTTTATTGCTAATTAAATCTATACATGTTTTAAATTCTTCTTTAGTGTAAGCGATAGCACCTTTTATAACTAATTCATCCATAACTGCTACAACAGTTGGAATATTTATAGGACCTGTAGCAACTCCAACTAGGACAACTGTTCCTCCTGGTCTTACATTAATTAATGCCGAAGTAACAGCACTAGAGTTACCACAACACTCTATTACTATATCGAAACCATTTTCTGTATCTTTCATTACTTCGTTTACCATGTCCTCTTTAGTAGCATCATAATACTTATCAGCAACTGCTAAGCTAACAGCTTTTTCTCCTCTTTTAAGATTAGTCTCACTAACTGCTACAAAACTTGCTCCTTCTTTTTTGGCGAACATGGCACTGATTAAGCCAATAATTCCTCCACCTGTTACTAGTACTTTTGATCCTACTTTAACATCTGCTAAGTGGATTCCATGTAAAGCTACCGCTGTAGGTTCAACCATAGCTGCTTCTTCATCTTTAACATTATCAGGTACTTTTAAAACCATGTCACTTCTAATTTTAATAACTTCTGTTAAAGCTCCAGGATTATCTAATGATAGTCCTATAGCTTCAGTCCATGTTTTCCTACAGTACTGATGATTACCACTTGAACAAGCAGGACACTTTAAGCATGGAGAAATAGGTAGTGCTGTTACTCTATCTCCTACTTTTAAATCACTTCTATCACCAGGATCAATTACTTCACCACAAAACTCATGTCCTAAGATTAGGCCTTTAGGTTCTCCCAATTCAAAATAATGTAAATCAGAGCCACAGATACCAGCTTTTAAAACTTTAACGATAACATCTTTATTATTACTAACTGGCGCATCTATCTCTTTAATTTCAAATTTTCTTTTTTCTTTTAATGCAACTGCACGCATTTATATCACCTCATTATCCTCATAATAGCATAAATAAATCTATTCAAAAAGAGATGTATAAAAAATTTACACATCTTTACTTTTAAAAGCTTTAGAAAAATACTATATATTATTATTTTTTTCTAATAACCATTCTATAATATTTTTATGTATAACGCCATTCCTAGATAAATCTTTTTTATCTAAAGAAAGAACATATTTAGGTGTATCATCTTTTATTTCAGCAAATGCTCCAAATTCTCTTTCTATTACTTTATCACTATCTAACAAATAGGCAACTTGTATGTACATTTTTTCATCTGTTTTTTTAGCGATAAAGTCAATCTCTCCAGTTTTAGTTTTTCCTATATAAACATCATATCCTCTTTCCAATAATTCATTATAGACAACATTTTCTATGGCAAAACTCTTATTTATTTCAAAGTTATTATTTTTTATCTGTGCTATTCCTAAATCAGTCATATAATATTTATTTAAGGTTTTTAATATTGCTTTACCGTGAATATCATATCTATAAATCTTCTTTATTATTAAAGCTTTACATAGAGCATCTAAATAGTTATATAAAGTCTCTGTGGAAACACTTCTTCCTTCTTGTTTTAAATATTTTATAATATTATCAGCTGAAAATTCTCTTCCTGTAGTATCAACTACATATTGTAATAATAAATTGAATAAAACTATGTCTTTAAGACCTAAACGCTCTACTACGTCTCTTAAAATAATTGAATCAAATACACTGTGAAGATAATCTTTTATATTATTTTCATCTTTAAATTGTACTCTATTAGGAAGTCCTCCCCATTTTACAAAATCCCAAAATGTTTCTTCACTTTTTGGTTCTTTTAAAGCAAGCATTGTAAATTCTTTATAACTTAAAGGATATATATTAAATAGAACATATCTACCAGACAAAACAGTTGAAAGTTCATTTGATAATAATTTACTGTTTGAACCCGTTATAAATATACTTACATTTGATAGTGACGCACGTAACGAGTTGACAACAGTTTCAAATCTTTCAACTCTTTGTATTTCATCTAAAAATATATAGTAAATTTTATTATCTTTAATATTGTCTTTAATATATTTGTTTAATTTTTTATAATCTTGTAGTTCTTCATATTCAACAAGTTCAAAGTTAATATAAATTATATGATCATTTTTTATTCCTTTTGCTTTTATTTCATCCATTATCTGATTTAATATTACAGACTTTCCACACCTCCTTATTCCTACAAGTATCTTTACTAAATCCGAATCATAAAATCCTCTTATTCTCGATAAATAAGTTTCTCTTTTTAACATGTCATATCACCTATAGTTATTTTAGTTTATAACTTCTGTTTTGTCAAGTTATTTCGTTTAAACGAAATAACTTTGTGTTTTTTTAAATTAAAAAGTTATTTTTTCTCTATTAAAAATAACTTCTATAATCTATACATCTTTACTTTTAAAAGCCTTAAAGAATTTACTCCATACTTTCTCATTAGAATAATTAAGAATGCCTACTTTATATACTTTAATACCAAAGTGTAATATCAAATATATAAATAGGACTAAAATAACAATAGATATTACTATATCAATTAATCCTATTTCTCCCATCATATAAAGACTAGGACTAACAAATGATGATAAGAATGGTACATAAGATAATATTCTAATAAGAAGAGAACCATTAAACATTCCTGCCATCATGGCTAAGTAATATCCTCCTAAAGAAATAAATACTAGAGGTGTTTGTAACTGGGAAAAGTCTTCCATATTAACTGTCATTGATGCAAGGATTCCTGCAACTATTGAATAAGCTAAGAATGATAAGACTATTAATATTAAAGTTAGAGGTATTACATATATTAACTTTTCTATAAAACCAGATGATACTAAACTATCAAAGATTGAGGTAACTTCACTAGGTAGTGACATACCACTACTTAACATATTTGTACTTATTAATAGGCCTATAACTGTATAAACTACTAAAAGTAAGCCTTGAACAATTACAAAGATATTACTAGCAAGTATCTTTGACATTAAGTGTTGTTTAGGAGAAACATTAGAAATAATTATTTCCATACTACGTGTTGTCTTCTCTTCACATATTTCTCCTCCTACCATTTGGATTAAAATCATAGTTAACATGAAGAATGGTAAAATAATAGTTGGAAAGACACTACTCATAATAAGTCCCATATTTTCATCTACATTATTATCTTCATTAAGTACTACTCTATCAATTGTAACAGGACTAGATATATTATTTAAAGTAGTAGCATCTATATTATTTATAGCCATACCAATAGTAGTTTTAGTTGAATTTAAGCTTTGTGAGATAACTTGATAAGTTAGGGTATCTATCTTTTCATTAGAAGTAACTTTAGCTTTTAAATATTCCGTATTATCACTAGTTAGTTCTACTAATATCTCATCATCTTTTAAATCATCTTTTAGTTCTTTGGAAGTCTTATCAGTCTTTTTAACTGTTATTTTCATATCTTCATCATTTAGACTACTAGCATAACTTTCTATATTTTTTTCAAATAAAGTATAACTATCAGTATCATTATCTACAACAATTATACTAGTCTTATTATCAAAATCTCCTCCAAAGAAAGATACGATTGAGTTAATATTTAAAAGAAGAATTATCGCTACTGCAAGTATTATATTAGTAATAACAAACCATTTAGTCTTAAACTTCTTTCTTAAACTAACTTTTGTTAAATATAGAAATTTTCTATTCATGGATACCACCTACTTTCGCTATGAAGATTTCATTTAAAGTTGGTTCTACTACATCATACTTAGTAATATTACAGTTTTTAATTAAAGAGAATATTTTAGGAGCGACGCTTTTATCTTCTATTTTTACTTCTATTTCTCCTCTTACTTTAGAAATACCTAATACTCCTTTTACGGTCTTAATTTTATCAATAGGCAAATCTTCTCCTCTTAACATAATATTTTTAATACCAAAGTCTTCTTTTATTTGTTTTAAGGCACCACTAACAACAGGATGTCCTTTTACAAGAATTACTAATTTTTCACAGAAGTCTTCAATATATTCCATTTGGTGTGATGAAAAGATAATAGATGTACCTTCTTTTTGAAGTTCATATATAGCATCTTTCATCATTTTAACATTAATAGGATCAAGGCCTGTGAAAGGTTCATCTAATATTAATAGTTTAGGATGATTAATAATAGCTGATATGAATTGTATTTTTTGTTGATTACCTTTAGATAATTCTTTTATTTTTCTATTCTTATAACTACTTATTTCAAATCTTTCTAACCATTTATCAATATCTTTTTCTATTGTTCTTTCATCTAGTCCTTTTAAAACACCATAGAATTTAAGTTGTTCTAGAACTGTAAGTTTAGTAAGTAGGCTCCTTTCTTCTGTAACAAAACCTATTTTATCAGTTAAATTATAATCTATTTTCTTACCATCAAGTAATACTTCTCCACTATTTGATTCAATTAGTCCCATGATAATTCTAAAGGTCGTTGTCTTTCCTGCTCCATTTTCTCCAAGTAAGCCAAATATTTCTCCATTTTTAACTTCAAAAGATAGATTATCAACGGCTTTATTATTTCCATAGTATTTAACAATATTTTTAACTTTAAGCATAATTAAAACCTTTCTATTTTGTATTATTTAATTCTTCTTTATATCTTCTTAGAGCATCTTTATAACTAGGTAACATCGTAAAACCCATATTTACTAGTTTTTCTTTACTTAGTTTAGAGTTTCTTGGTCTATAAGCTTGTTTAGTGTTAGTTATTTTCAAATACTCTTCTGTACTTACTTCATTTACCTTTACATCTTTATTATTGATAGCGAATATATCTTTAGCAAACTCAGCCCAACTACAGTATAAGTCATTAGTAACGTTATAGGTACCGTATTTAGTAGTATTTGACATATCTACTAGGATTTTCGCTAAATCCACTGTATAAGTAGGACTTCCTATTTGATCATTTACAACATTAACTTCTTTATGATTATCTGATAGTTTTAACATTGTCTTAATGAAGTTATGACCATTAATACCAAATACCCAAGATATTCTTGTAATAAAGTGTTTTTTATTACGTCTAACTTCTTCTTCACCTAAGTATTTAGTCTTACCATAAACACTTTTAGGATTAACTTCATCTTCTTCAGTATAATATCCTTCTTTTGTACCATCAAAGACATAGTCTGTTGACATATAAATTACGGTAGAGTTTATTTCTAGTGAGGCATCTACAATGTTTTTAGTACCAGTAACATTAATATTATAAGCATTATCTTCATCATCTTCTGCTTTATCAACGGCAGTATAGGCAGCACAATGAAAGATGATATCAGGTCTAAAATCTAATATTACTTTAAAAACAGCTTCTTTATTAGTAATATCCATCTCTTCTCTATCAACAGCAAGAATAGACTTTTCATCTACTCCTCTTTTTAATAATTCTCTTTTTATATCATATCCTAATTGTCCTTTATAACCTGTAATTAAGTATTTCATTATTTCCTCCTTGTAAATACAACTTTAGAATCTTTAAGTCTTGGATGTATTTTATCTTTATCAGATAATATTGGCTTATCAATACCATTTTCTTTAAAAAGTTTGTCCCAAGGAATACCAAGATCAGGGTCATTCCAAAGAATTCCTCCTTCTTTATCTGGTGCATAATCATTATCTACTAGATACTGAAAAACAGTGTTATCTTCTAGTGAGATAAAACCATGAGCAAAGCCTCTTGGAACATATAATTGTCTAAAATTATCCTCAGTTAGTTTAACAGCGATATATTTTCCAAAAGTAAGAGAATCTTTTCTAATATCAACTACTACATCAATAGCAGAGCCTTTAATAACTTCTACTATCTTAGCTTGACACATAGGATCTTCTTGGAAGTGTAAGCCTCTAACAACTCCTTTAGAACTCATACTTCTATTAGCTTGCTTAACACCAAGAAAACCTAATTCTTTTAGTTCTTTTTCGATATAATATGGAGAAAAATATCCTCTTTCATCACCAAACTTTGCAGGTTCTAAAATATAACAATCTAAAATTTCTGTTTCTATTATTTTCATACCTTACTCCTTTACTATTTCCATTAAATGCCTACCATAAGTGTTTTTCTTCATAACTTCTGCTTGTCTTAACACTTCTTCTTTTGTTAACCAGCCATTTTTATAAGCAATCTCTTCAGGACAACAAATAGTAATATTTTGATGTTCTTGAATAGTTGCAACAAAGTTAGTGGCATCAAATAAACTTTTAAAGGTTCCTGTATCAAACCAACCATAACCTTCATTAAGAGTTATGACTTTAAGTTTATCTTCCATTAAAAACAATCTATTTAAATCAGTTATTTCTAACTCTCCTCTTTTTGATGGAGTTAGCTTCTTAGCTTTCTCTACTACTGTTTTATCATAGAAATATAGTCCTGTTATAGCATAATTACTCTTAGGCTCACTAGGTTTTTCTTCAACACTTTTAACTTTTCCTTGTTTATCAAATTCTACGATACCAAAGCGTTCTGGATCATGAACATGATAACCAAAGACTGTAGCATAACCATCTTTAGCGTTGTTAACCGCTCTTTCTAAGACTTCCCCTAAATTAGGTCCATAGAATATATTATCACCTAGAACCATACAACAACTATCATTTCCAATAAATTCTTCTCCTAAGAGAAATGCTTGGGCAAGTCCATCAGGACTAGGTTGTTCTACATAAGAGAAATTAACCCCGAATTTAGTTCCATCTCCTAATAATTCTTTAAATCTAGGTAAATCTTTAGGAGTTGATATAATTAAGATATCTCTTATCTTCGCCTGCATTAAAACTGATAGTGGATAATATATCATAGGTTTATCATAAATAGGCATCAATTGTTTACTAGTTACTTCTGTAAGGGGATAAAGTCTTGTTCCACTTCCCCCTGCTAAAATTATTCCTTTCATTTTTTAAATCCTCCCTTAATAAATATTCTAACATATAAAGTTATTAAAGTTAATTTTATTGTAAATTTTAATAAAAACATTTCTACTTTACTAGCATTGTTATAAACACTTTCAAAGTATAGTTGACTTCTTTTTAGTATTTTAAATTTATTAATATAATTAATACTCTTATCAACACTAACAGAATGATCATGAATAATTGTTATGTTATTAGCAATAGCGGTTTTATAATTAGTATTTCTTAACTTACTAGCCATAATATTTTCTTCATAGTAAAGAAAAGTATTTTCATCAAAAAAGTTAACCTTTTCTAAGACTTCACTTTTTGTTAAGAAAAAGCAGAATGATAAGACATCTACATAAGTTAGTTCTCCTTTATAGTAATTATCAGGATAATAACTTTTCTTTTTAAATTTTCTTCCTATGAAGGGTAAGTTACTAAGTATTTCACTTTTAGGAGTTGGAAAACACCACCCTCTATTTAGTCTTCCATGTTCAAAGACAACTGGTCCAAGAAGTCCTATATCTTTTTTATCTAATAGTTTCTTTAATTCTTCTAAGTTTTCATTACTATTAATAATTATATCTGAATTAGAAAAGATAAAGTCTGCTTTCTTATATTTTTTCATTACTTCTTTAGCACCATAATTTAAGGCATAAGCGAAACCATTATTATGAAAAGTTCTAACAACAGTTAACTTATCTATTTTTAGTTTTTTTAACTTATCATAAGAATCATCACTAGAGTGATTGTCAACAACATAGATATCATCAATTACTTTATAATCTTTGATATTATCTATAAGTCTTTTAGTTGTCTTATAATCATTATAATTAACGATAACAAATACTAGCTTTCTCATTTTATTACCTCTTTTCTTTGAAATATCAATGCGACAAATATACTAACTGATGGTGCTAATAAGACATGACCTGTAATTAAAGATAGGATAATTATTAAGAAAAGTGATAAATAATTACATACTTTGGTAGGATTATCTTTTAGAGCTTTAGTATATTTAATGGCTTTTACTAAGAAATATACAAATATTGTCATATAGAGCGCGAACCCTACAATACCATGTCTAAATAGAATATCAAAATAATCCATTTCTATCATTTTTGTATCTTCTTCATTTTCATAATAACCTATACCAAAGATTTTTTCACTTACTTTAGATTCTTTATAGTCATTAAAGGTATTGTTTAGAAACTTTAATCTTGAACTAAAGATGAAGTGATCAAATAGTTCATAGTCAGTAAAAACATCAAAGATACTATCTACTTTAAGAAAGTCTAAATGTATTTCAATATTCTTATAGAAAGCTGTCTTAGGTAAATTAATAACCATAAAACTAGTAAGTGCTACTAATAATAAGAGTAAAAGAGAAATCTTCTTATAATACTTTTCTTTTATTAAATAGATAAAGTATATAATTAGAACTACTCCTATTATAATAAGAAAGGAAAGAAGTGGTCCTTTAGTACCAATACTTAAAATATCAAAGACTAATACTCCTACTAATAGTACTGTTAGAATAAAATTTCTCTTATTATAAAGATATAATAGGAAAATAGGCATTAAAATCGAGATAATTGCACTAATTTCATTGGCAGTATTGAAAAAGCCAATACTTCCTGTTTTAGTTACTTCATAACTATCAAAACCTATTCCTAATATATCAGGAATAAAGATACCTAAGAGATAAATAATATAGACAGTTATAATTGTTTTATCACTAATAAAGGCTTTATTTTCTTTACTAATAGCATAGAAGGATATTAGTAATATTGGCAGATAAAATGTTTTAAGGGCATTTTTCGCTTCGAAAAGTAAAATATTAATATCTTTATTTACACCCATAACTAATAAGAAGATAACTAAATAGATAAAGATACTACCTAGTATTAGTAATAAGTATTTTTTATCTTTTCTTTTATAAATAAATATTAGATAAAGTAGGCATATTAAGATAATAATAAATCTAACAATCATACCGATAGTAAAGTCTATGTTTAATACTTTAAGCATAAATGCTGTTAACATATCAAATAAAGGACTTAATATTAAAAACAATTCTATTAGTTTAACTATTTTTTCTTTCATAACAAAAAACCTTTCTAATTACTTTAATAATAACATAGAAAAGATTCTTTTTAAATTAATTTCTTCTATTTTTACTAACTAATTCTAAAGATGTAGTCAGTTGTTTAATTCTCTCAACAATTCTCTTAGCTTTTACTTTAGAAACACCATCACTAGTAGTACTAAGATTTGTCTCTAATTCTTTTAAAGTTAAATTAGAAGTAAAGAAAGTTGGTAATTCTTCTTCCATACGGTATTGAAGGATTGGTCCTAAGACTTCATCACGACTCCAAGAGGTTGTATTTTCTGCTCCTATATCATCTATAAGAAGTAAGGGAACTGTTTTAATATAGTTAAATTTTTCTTCATAATCAGTTTGAAATGATGATTTTAAAGTTCTTAATAGTTCTGGATAATAAACTAAGGCTGAACTTATATCTTTTTTAGCAAGTTCATTGAATAAAGCAGCGATTAGATAGGTTTTACCACTTCCAAAAGAACCACTTAAATATAGACCTTTAACTTGTTTTTTATTTAGATAATCATCTATAAATTCTTTAAAATATTTAAATATTGGCAATCTTTTATTATCATCACGATAGGCATCTTTAAAAGAAGCATTACTAATATCTTTAGGAATATCAAAACATCTAATATTTTTCTTATAAGCATAGCTTTTTTCTTCTTTTATAAACTTTTTACAAGGTAAATAAGAAAAGTTAAGAGCATCATTATCTTTTATAGCAGTTAAAACATGGCCTTTTAAAGTATTAGGACATGATTTAAGGGAAGGACAGTTTTTACAATTTTCTTCTTCTTTAAGACAATCTTCAATATTAGATGTATAATTTATTAAAACATCATCACTTAAGTCTAATTTATCTACATATTCTTTAAATAAAGGATTGTTTAGGGCTTCTCCATAATAGCTTTTTAATTTGACTATATCAGTCTTCTTAACAATTGTATTAACTTTTCTCATATATCACTACCTACTTTCTTAATGTCTGTAAACATATTTTATCACTGTTACTTAAAATTAGACAAGAGAAAAGATTAAAGTCAAAACCTTAATCTTCATATAATCCATGTATCTTTTCTAAATCTTCATTATCTATTTTTTCTAATACCCATTTTTTATTATCTTTTACTAAATCAAAATTAATAGTATAACTAGCTTTATCAGTAACTTCTTTCATAGCATTTATTCTATAGTGATCTATTTTTTCTTCACTAGGTTCCTTATCATCATCTAAAAATTCATCAGGATGTTCTTCAATATAATCATCCGCTTCTGTTAGAGCATTGTTATAATCAAATACTTCTAATTCTACGATAACAGTCGCATCATCTCCATCCGTTTGTTCATTCTTTATTTTATAAGATAGATTTTGATATTGCTTTATCATTAGTTCTTTATATTCTTCTTTATACTTTTCACTATAATCACTATTATCTACTACTTCATCTAATTCTGTAAGAACACTACTATCTAATATTTGATATTTCCCAAGATATTCCTCTACTCTTTTAGTTGGAGTGTTCATCATATCATTACAGCCAGTTAAAAATATAAATATTACTAATAATGCTAAAACTTTTTTCATTTTTCTTCACCTCTAGTAGTAATATTTACATTAATTAACAAAATATACCTATTTTTTCTTAATAGTTGTTAGTTTTAATAAACTATATAACTTATTATGAAAGTCATTATAATCTTTTTCTATTTCTAATTTTAATTTATCTATTTTAGTTGCAAAATCTAAATTTTCTTTAGAAAAGAATTCTTCATATAAATAATTTAATTTTGATATTTCTTTATTACTCTTTATTTTCTTTAATTCTTTAAATAAAAACTCTTTTATTTCCTTTTCTCTTCTAGTTAAATATAACTCTTCTTTACTAGTATCTAAAACTTCATATTTTAAATCTGTCTTTTCTAAATCTTCTACTATATCTAATACTTCTTCTTCTTCATCTAAAAGCATAGCACTTTTATATAGAACTTCTCCTTTATTATTTAACTCTAATGCTATAGCTTTCTTATTATTTGAGACTATTACAGCATAATCTATGATATCTATATCATTATGAAAATACCCTTCAGCTTTATTTTTTATTTTACTTAAGAATGATATATCTATTTTAAGTTTAGAAGTTAATAAGTCTTTTATTACTTTATCACTAACCCTAAAAATAGGAATTTTTTTTATGTGTTCTAAATCATCTTCTAAATTCCATTCAAAAAACTCTATTAAATGTAAATTTTTAGTCCAGTTAAGGAGAATATCATAAGTATAAATCATTTTTTCTTTTCCTTTCTATATAAAGATATTAATAGTAATATAATACCTAGTAGTAAAATATAAGTTTTAAAGTTTGTAGTCATAAAAAGTAAATACTCTTTAAATGAATAACCAAATGTGAATAGGTTAAAGTAAATAATAAAATAGAAAAAACCCATAGTAGTAAGGATAAACCCTATTATACCTATAATTATATTTTTTATAATATCACCTAATATAATTTATTCTATTTTACTATTTTTAGTATTAAAAAAAATTGTTAAATTATACTTAACAATTTTCATTCTATTTCTTTTACATCTTTAAATTCAACTTTATTAATACTTTCAAACTTTTTACTTATTTTATCTGTTGTAATAGAGACATTTTCAACATCCTTATTTACAGCTTGAATGCTTCTTGATAGTTTATCCCAACGTTCTTTATATCTTGCAAACTCTAGACTTAATTTATTTAATTCTTCATGAATAATAGATGTATATTTATCTTTTTCCATATTTTTGATAATCATTTGAATTACAGTTAGAGTTGACATTAAAGTAGTTGGACTAGTTAACCATACTCTTCTTTTATAAGCATATTCTATTAAATCAGGATGATGAGCATTAAGTTCTGCAAATATTGCTTCAGCTGGTAAAAACATAATTGCTTGGTCACTTGTTACTCCATCTATTATATATTTACTACTAATAGCATCAATATGTTTTTTGACATCAGCTTTAAAAGCTTTAGTAGCAGATTCTCTTTCACTCTTAGATAAATCTGTATTTACCATTATTTGATAATGCTCTAAAGGAAATTTAGAGTCTATAGCGATAGTTCCTAAAGGATCAGGTGCAAAAAGAACAGAATCAGCGATAGTACCATTAGGTAGAGTATATTGCAATCTATAAATAGAATCATTCTTTTCTCCAAAGACATTTACTAAAATATGTTTTAGATTAACTTCACCATAGATACCTCTTGTCTTTTTATCAGTTAAAATACTTTGTAAAGAGATAATATCAGTAGATAGTGTATCTATCTTCTTTTGAGCTTCATCTATCTTACTAAGACGTTCTATTACTGAGGTAAATGTTTTATTAGTCTTTTCAAAGTTTTGATTAATACGTTCATTAACTGCCTCATTGATAGCAAGTAATCTTTTCTCTAAACTTTCATTTAATTTAGTAAAATCTTCATTTAAATTTCTAGTTAAACCATCCTTAAATTCATTTAATTCTTTAATAGTATTAATCTCCAAATTATTAAGTCTATCTGTTATTTTAGACTCATTAATATTTTTCATAAGTGATATAACTATTAATATTATTATTAATACAAGTAATCCTATAATTAAGTAATCCATATATAAATCCTCCCATATATATAATATACAGTTAGAACAAATTTTCGTCAAGAATTATTTCTCATAACCTTTCTTTATACTATAAGTATGATAGCCTTTATTATTTAAAATAGTTGACAATCTTTTACTATTAAAACCTGTTTCGCAGATTAAGTAATATGTTTTATCTAAAGATAGATACTTATCAGGCATTGTTCTTAAAACTCTTAAAGGAATATTAATAGATCCCTTAAGATGGTCTCTTTCATATAAATAATGTTCTCTAATATCAATTATATTAATATTATCTAAATATTTAATATCTTCATAATCTATTTCCATACATAACACCGTTATATTATATGAAAAAAAGAAAAAAGAGGTAATAATCTAACCTACATAAGCTTTGCTATTTGTTTTTTAGATAACCCAGTTAGTTCACTAATTAGAGGTATATCCATTTTTTTAGCAAGCATTGATTTAGCAATAGATTTCTTCTCATTATTAGCACTGTTTTTTACAACTTTTTTTAATACCTTCTTTCTCTCCTTCTGCTTTAAGACTATTCATCATCTTTTCATTTTCTTCTGCTTCATCATAAAGACCTACTGTATTAATATCTAAACTTAATCTTTTTAATTCATTAGCAACTTCCATTAATTCAACATCTCCTTACCTAAGATTTACTACTTGTTTTTTTGAAAGGCCTGTATATTCACACACTTTAGGAATAGGTAATCCATCTTTAAGAAGATTCTTAGCAATAGATTTTTTCTCATTATTAGCGCCTTTTTTGATACCTTCTTTCTCTCCTTCTGCTTTAAGACTATTCATCATCTTTTCATTCTCCTCTGCTTCATCATAAAGACCTACTGTATTAATATCTAAACTTAATCTTTTTAATTCATTAGCAACTTCCATTAATTCAACATCTCCTTCCGCTATTCTCTCTATTTCATCTATTTTTCTTAATCTTAATATTAACATTTCTTTTTCTAGTTTACTAAGTTCTAATCCTTTTTTATACTTCTTATAAACTTTCTTAAAACTTAAATGGTATTTTTCCCATTTTACACTTTCTACTACCCCATTTTCATCTCTTGATTTAAAGACTTCTTTTACATTCTTCTTATTAAGATGATTAAAATTATTTAAATTTATCTGTATTGCTTTTGGCATATTCTCATAAGTATAATTTTTATTAGATATATCTATTTTTATTTTATCTAAGTAATCATCATTTCTAATTATAGTCGCTAAACTATATCTATTGTTTAACTCATAGTTGATAATGTAACCCTCTATACCAAATAGTATATCAGATCTTTTTCCACGTTCTAAAGCGTTACTTATAACAAATTCCGTATTCTTTTCATAATAAGTTTTAAGTATTAAATCTTTAGGTATATCAGTTATCCTGTAAGTCATATCTGCTTTAAAAAGCAAACAATTAGTCATAATAGATTTATAAATATAATCATTACTGGCAGAAAAGACTTCTCCCTTTTCTTGTAACTCTTTTATTCTTTCTTCTGGAGTCTTTTTTGACGATTTCAACTAATCATCTCCTTTCTGCAATACATATATCATAATCTAAAATACATTGCAAAAAGGCAATTTTGTAAATTCAAGAAAATTAGAACTTCAATTTTTAATTTTCTCTAGGCGAATTTTCAATTTTGAACTCTAAAAATACCCTCAATTTACAAAATTCATACTTTTTTATTTTTTTACATCACTCCTTCTTTTCCATCTTCTAGTAAAGTCTCCCATATATTTATAAAGTATCATAATAGATAACATTAGTCAAGAGGAAAAAGAGCAGCTGGGTAGTTGCTCTTTAATGTTTCTTTGTAATCCTTTATACATAAGTAAAGTCAGTTACTCCACTATCTGCAATAGTAGAATTAGGTATAGTCCAAGTATCTCTTGTTACAAGTATCTCTGTTATGTTAGCCATATCATTAAACATTGTATTATAACTCGTTACTTTAGAAGTATCAAAACTTGTTAAATCTAAGTGAGTAAGATTCTCACAATGCTGAAACATCTGGGACATAGAAGTAACATTCGAAGTGTCAAAGTTACTTAAGTCTAAATCTGTTAAACTTCTACAGCCATAAAACATTTGAGACATTATAGTTACTTTATTTGTATTAAAGGAACTAACGTCTAAATTATTTAAATATCTACAATATGAAAACATCATTGACATATTAGTAACATTTGAGGTGTCAAAATTTTTTCCAAATACTACTTTTGTTAAAGACATATAAGTGTTACTTGAAAACATACTGCCAGAAAACATCATTGACATACTAGTAACATTTGAGGTATCAAATGAACTTAAATCTAATACTGTTAAACTTCTACAATCATAAAACATCATTGACATATTAGTAACATTTGAGGTGTCAAAATAATCACTAAAAATTATATTGTTTAACAATTTATTACCTGTACCAAGCACAGCAGATCCAACAGATCCAAACATAGAAGACATATCAGTAGTTAAACTTGTATTCAAATAACTTAAATCCATTGTAATACAATTGGGAAAGCCATCAAAATATTGTTGCATATTAGTATTAGCAATTATACTACCTTCTCCACCTATTGTTACTTTATATGTTCCAGCACCTGTTCCGTCATCTTCTATATATGCTATTACACTTTCATTTTGTTTCTCTGATATATCCCAACTTTCTATTACTCCTTCTGGTATTATTGTATCGCCTTTTGTTACTATACTTGTTATTTTACTTTTATATTCATCAGTGTGAAAGTCACTAGGATTACTGGAATCATATGCCATCATCATTCTATCTTCCATGGATAAGCCATCTTTTCCATAGACATTTATTTGTACTGAAAAAGTAAGATTTCCTCCATCTCCTTGTGGATTATAATCTTCATCTACATACATTCTAAGTCTATATCTATTACTTTCACTAGAATTCATACTACTTGTATATAAACTCATCTCTCCTGATGGACGTCCTGTATAACTATTAGTAGTACTCTCTTCACTATATACTCTAGGTGTCATTATTTCTTCTTCACCATCATCTGTTAATCTTGTTAGATATAACTTTATATTAGAACCATCTATTGTTCCATTACCTACTTCTTTAGCACTTATTTCATAGTTAATATTTACATCCCCTGTAATAGTACTACTTACAGTAAAATCAAAATATTCTCCAGAATTTAATCGTTTTTTTCCTGTCTCATCAGTTGTTGGTAGGGCTCCGTTTAAACTAATAGTATTACTACTTTCTTCATAACTCATTGTAATAGAACCTGTTGTTATTGTATTTAGCTTAGTTCCTTCTCCTGTAAATCTAAAGGCTGCGTATGATACTCCTAACACTGCTATTATTAATACTACCATTAATCCTAATATTACTACTTCTTTCTTTTTATTTACCATTTTTACTCCTCCTCCATTATTTTTTTTCTACACATCAAAAAGAACAGAATATAATTATCCTGCTCTTATATCATAATGAAAGAAAGTAATTATCTTACTATTTCTATGTCTAAACTGCCCCCCCCCAGGTAACAAGTTGTAAACAAATTCTTCTCATTTTTTAACCCTCTTTCTCATTATCTTTATCTTGTTTGTTCACCAGTTATTCTAAGTTTTCCTTTCCATACTTGACCACCAAAGTCTCCATCTATTTCTACTGTTGGCCAAACTCTTAAAACATAACTGTTTGTTTCATTACTTGTTAGAGTTCCTTGATCTAATATTCTAGAACCATCTTCTCCTAATGTCTCTAAATATTCTGCTGTTCCTACACTATCATTTTTATCTAAGCTATATTTCAAATACATTTCATCCAACTTAACATCAGGAGATGTTATTTCTATATCATCTAAATAAATAACATAATCTGCTGTAGCAGTACCTGTATTTTCTAATGTAAAATCATAACCATCTAGTGCTAGACCGTCACTATCTGTCAAAGGATAAGTATCTACTAAATTAATAGTGTTGCCTTCAGTCAAGTTAAGTTTTAAAGTACCTGAAGTAATTACATTTTCTCTTTGACCTTCTCCTAAGAACCTAAAGGCAGCATATGATAATACTATTATTATAATTATTAATGCTACTAGTAAGACAACTAACATTATTTTATTTCTTTTCTCATTCATATTCTCACCTACATTATATATCAAGTATAGCATTAATAAATATTTCTTTCAATAAATTTTTAATTTTTAATTTAAACTACTTTTAGTAATTGTCTTTATCTCTTTATTATCAACTTCAAAGCTTATAGTATTAACATCATAATTTGCAAAGACAGAGTAACTAAGTGTATATAATACTTCTTCTTTAAGAATGCTAGTACTATCAAATAAAGCACTATTAAAATTCAATATGAATAAATCACTATCTACTATTTCTTTATCTATTAACTCCACATTTTCATTTAAGATACTTCTTAAGTTATCTTCATATATGTAGCTTGTTGTCAACTCTTCTACTATTATATCAATTTTATCTTTATTGTCATTATTATTTATATATTTAGTAACTGGTACATAATATATATCTTCATCTATATCTTCACCATAAAATATAACAACTTTGGTAATATTATCTAAAGTATTATAAGTATATTCATTATTAATACCAATATCTCTAGTTAGAGGTAAAGTTATTTTCTTATTACTATTTGGATATGTTTCTAAAGGAAGAGAATCTACTTCAATATTTACTTTAGTAATATTATCTAGTTCTGTTATAGAATAGACAATCGCTTCTATTAATTTAACTGATAAACCTTCATCTATATTTAATAGTTCTTTAGAAAAATCTAATGTAACTAAATCATTATCTACTGTAATAGTTTTTAATTTAGTATTTTTAGGAATAATAGCTTTTAATTGATCAGGGAATTTACTTTCATTAGTAATTGTTAAGTTATTGATAATACTTTTAATATTATCTTCTATTTTTTCATTATCTAATAATACTTTAGTTTTAACTAAATAATTATTATCATCTAATAAATAGATTGATGAGTTAGCAAGATCTGTAATGTATTCAAATTCTAAGTTAGTCTCAAGTGTTTTTTCTGTTAATGGAATTAGATAGATAGTCATAATAATGAATAGACTCATAGTTGTAATAAATATTTTTCTTAAAGCTTTTTTTCTTAGCACATAAATCACCTAGTAAATCATATTAAAAAAAGTACCTGTTTAGTACTTTTTATAATGCTATTTCTTTTAATTTTAAAAGCTCTATTACAGCGTTTGCTCTTCCTTTAACTCCTAATTTTTGCATAACATTAGATATGTGATTTCTTACAGTTTTTTCACTTATGTTTAAGGTGTGAGCTATTTCTTTGGTCGAAAGACCAGTTACTAAAAGTTCAAAGACTTCTTTTTCTCTTGGTGTTAATATTCCTCTCATATTTATCCCCTTTCCCTAATTCTTGAAGCTTTCAATAGTAGTTTATGAGAAAAGAGATATTTGTTGTAGATAAAAGAACTAGCTGCCTTCAAATTTAACTGTTATTGTTTTTTTAGTATCATATTCACTTTGAATTGTACGCATGATATTATTTGCTAGTGTCACATCATGTTTTTTCTTAGCTGCGACTACTGTAATTGTATTAGATTCTACTTTAACAAAACTATTTAAATTATGTTCTTTCTTTATTAATTTTTCTAGTTTTTCTTCTTCACCTTCAATTACTGATAGGTATTTTAGTTGTTCGTAAGCATTGTTTTTTTCATCAGTTGTAGCTTCTTCATTAGTCATAGCCTTTTTTAATTCTGCTTTTTCTTTGTCACGTTCTTCATCTAAACTTACTCTTAGTGCTGTTAAGTCATCTACTTCACTAATAGTATTTTCTTCATCTTCTTCAGTAGTAGTTTTATTTTCTTCTTTAGATTGTGTAGAATTACTGGCTATTAACAAATCATTCGGCATTGTTATATAGTAAACACTAAGAACTAAAATAAGACTAAAAAGAGTTAAAAACCATAAGTTTTGTTTATTGATCATTTGTCTTCCTCCCTTTTACTAATATACTCTATGAGGGAGGTTATAGTTTTATGACTTTAAATTATTAAGGGCCTTAGCAGCATTTATAACAGCAAGACGACCATAGGTATAAGTAAGGGAACCTTGTTGATAAGCAATATAAGGAGGTCTTAGTGGTCCATCACATGATAGTTCTATTGATGAGCCTTGGGTAAATGAACCACTGGCCATGATAATTTTATCTGTATAACCTGGCATATCATCAGGAATAGGTAGTGAGTTTGAATCTACCGGTGAATTAGCTTGAATTCCTTGGGTATATTTTATAAGAAGGTCTTCATCTTCAAAGATAATGTTTTCAACAATATCAGCACGTTCTTCATTATATTTAGGATCTACTTTATAACCTAATTCTTCAAGGAAAGAGGCAGTAAAGATAGCAGTTTTTAAAGATGAAGCGATAACTGAGGGAGCTAGAAATAAGCCTTGTAGTATTTGTTTATTAATACCTAAAGATGGTCCTACTTCCTTTCCTTCACCTGGTAGGGTTAACCGTTCTCCACAAAGTTCTATTAAATCATTTCTTCCAACTATATATGCACCATTAGGAGCAATACCTCCTCCTAAGTTCTTAATAAGAGAACCAACAACAATATCAGCACCTACTTCTATAGGTTCCTTAGCACTTACAAATTCACAGTAACAGTTATCAACCATAATAATGATATTTTTATCAATGGATTTAATAAAACTAATAACAGACTCTACTTTGTCTATAGTAAGACTCTTTCTAGTAGAATATCCTTTACTTCTTTGAATTTCTATTACTTTAATTTTATTAGTAGTAATAACTTCTTTTATTTTATCGTAATCAAAATCATTATTAACTAAATCTACTTGTTTATAGTTTATACCAAAACTTTTTAAAGACGAAGGATTATCCTTAAGTCCTATTACTTCGTCCATAGTATCATAGGGCTTACCTGTAATACTTAAAAGTATATCTCCTGGACGAAGAAGAGCGAAGAAAGCGACAGTCAAGGCATGACTTCCTGATATAAATTGATTTCTAACTAAGGCAGATTCAGCTTTAAAGATATCGGCATAGATTTTTTCTATTTTGTCACGTCCTAAATCATTATAACCATAACCTGTAGTAGCATTAAAGTCAGTCTCTGCTACTTGTTCTTTAATAAAGGCATTTAAGACCTTTTCACTGTTTAGACGTTCTAACTCATCAACTTTTTCTAATTCTTCTTTTATTTTTAAATCAACTTTTCTTATTAATTCCTCAAACACGTTTAACACCACCATCTATTCTAATAATAGAGTCATTTATATAACTTGACTTATCTGTTCCAAGAAAATAAGCTAAATAAGCTATTTCTTCAGGTTCGGCAAAACGACCTAATAGTATTTTATTAGTTTCATCTTTTATAAACTCTTCATCTAAATCTTTGTTCATATCAGTATTAATCCAACCTGGACAAATAGTATTAACTCTAATATATGGAGCAAAGTAATTAGCAAGATTATGATTAAGAGAAATAATACCTGCTTTAGAAGCATCATAGTCTATAGATTCTGGATAAGTTGTTTCTAGACCATTAGTAGAAGAAATGTTAATAATATTACCCTTTTTAGCCTCTTTCATCTTAAGACCTATTTTCTTAGATAAAAGATAAGTACCAACAAGATTAGTTTCTAAAGTTTTCATAAAATCTTCTTTAGTTTTTAATTCAAAGTCTTGATCTAGAGCGATAGAAGCATTATTAACTAGAATATCAAGATGACCAAACTCTTTATATATTTCATCTATCATATTATCAATCTCTTCTTCTTTAGAAATATCGCATCCTATTACTAAGGATTTTACTTTATAGTTAGATTCTATATAATCTTTTAATTCTAAAGCTTTATCTTTAGAGTTATTATAATTGATAATAACATCATATCCATGTTTAGCATATTCTATAACAATTGCTTTACCTAATCCTCTACTACTTCCTGTTACCAATACATTCATTTTAATCACTCCTCGTATTACATTTTAACAGATTTTAATTTGTTTTTAAAGTGCTATGAGAAGTTTAATTAAGACTTATATAATAGTCTTATAAAAAAGAAAAAGCATTGCTGAAGCAATGCTAATTATTATTAGTTATGAAGTCTTCTATATGCTAATGCTGTACCTGCAAAACCGATAACAGTTAAACTTAAGAATATTAGAACTCCATCACTAGTTTCTGGATTTTCTACTTCATTTTTAACTTCTTCAGGAGTTTCTGGTACATCAGTTACTGGAGTTAATTCTTCAAGAACTAAATTACCATCATCATCAGTTGTAACATTATAATCATCAGTTACATCTTTATTAACTGCTCTATCATATATTGCATAATCAGTCTTGTCAGTAGCAGAGTTTAAAGTTGCATTAGTAATATTTAAACTACTAAAGTCTTTATTAGTACTATCAATTTGATGTCTAATAGCAGAATTTTCTACTGATGTAAATGTTCCTCCTGTTACAGTAGCAGTTCCTAAGTTATCTAAAGCAAAAGTTTTTTGACTATTGAAAGTACCATTTGTAATTGTAACAGCGGTATTTTCATTATTTCTAATGGTATCTTGTACTGCTTCAAAAGTACCACCATTAATTGTCATAGTTGGTAAATCTGCACTATTCTCATTATATTTAATATTACCAATCAATGAAGTTGTTTGAGAATTAGTTGTAAAGATACCTCCGTTAATTGTAAGATTAATACCCTCATTTCTTACTACATAAGTATCTGTACTTGTTGTAAAGTTACCACTTTCAATTATTAATGTTCCATAGTTAGTAATAGGACCATAAGTAGATTGTACTAAATTAGTTACAGTACCAGTACCTACACTATCGATGATAGTTAAAACTCCACCTTTTGCTACTTTAATCGCTTCACAAGGAGCTTTTTGGCCATCTTGAAGATAATTAGTTAAAGTAAACCCAGCTAAGTCAAGAGTAACTGTTTGGCCAGCTAAAACTTCAAAGTCCTCATCAGCATTTCCTGTTAGAGTAACTTTATATTTGTTTTCTCCTAAATCATCTACTGTAACATTACTACCAGGATATTCTACATTATCTACAGTACTTGCTTCTACATTCATCATTGGAATAAAAACGCAACATCCAACAATAATCATAGATAAAATTGTTTTTAAGTTTTTCATATTTCCTCCTCATTTTGAATATATTAGATAGTTTTCCTATCTTCATAATAAGCATACTAAATATTCTGATTTAAGTCAATCTACAAAAAAATATATTTTTCTTTTTATCTTGTTTCTTTCTTAATTAACTTAGCATGCATAACGATTCTATTACCAAAATTATCTTTACAGGTTGACAGTGTTAACACTTTATCACTTGT
>CALVQY010000004.1 GCA_944358355.1 uncultured Bacilli bacterium
AACTAATAGATAAAGGTTATAAAGTAGCAATAGTAGAGCAATTAGAAGATCCTAAAACTACTAAAGATATGGTAAAAAGGGATGTTATTCAAGTTGTTACTAAAGGGACAAGACTAGATACATCTATTAATGCTAAAGACAATAACTTTATCGCTTCAATCTATGATTTAGGATATTGTAATGTCATATCATATTCTGATATATCAACAGGAGAAATATATGTCTCATTAGAAGAAGAGGATAAGGACACATTACTAAGAGATATTTTAAGACATAATTTTAGTGAAATAATTGTTAATGATAAGATAGATAGAGAACTTGTAAATGCTCTTAGAACAACATATCATATAAATGTTACAATCTATGATGAACTATATGAAGGTAGTGACTATAATTATGTTTATAAAAATTTAAAAGACATAAGAGAAGAAACAGGTATTAAACATTTACTTGCCTATTTAATAAATACTAAAAAAGGAGATTTATCCCATTTAGGAGAAGCTAGAAAAGAAAATACTAAAGACCATCTTTTAATAGATAATAACACTAAAAGGAACTTAGAACTTACTGAGACAGTAAGATTAAGAGAAAGAACTTATAGTTTATTATGGCTTTTAGATAAAAATAAAACTGCAATGGGTAGTAGATTATTAAAACAAAATATAGAAAATCCTTTAACTAATAAAAAAGAAATAGAGAAACGTTATGATTTTGTAGATAAATTAAGAGTTGAATTTATATTAAGAGATGATTTAAAAAACAACTTAAACGAAGTTTATGATTTAGAAAGACTTGCTTCAAGGATTACTTATGGTAATTTAAATGCAAGAGACTTATTACAACTTAAAAACAGTTTAAAAGTATTACCAGATATTAAGAGAATCTTAAAAGAGTTAAACTATTATAAAGAAATAGAGGACTTTCCTGAAGTTTATAGCCTTCTTGATAAGAGTATTATTGAAGATCCGCCCATCACATTAAAAGAAGGACACTTAATCAAAGATGGTTATAATGAAGAATTAGATGAATTAAGAAAAATATCCAGTGGTTCAAAAGATTTTATCTTAGAACTTGAACAAAAAGAGAAAGATAGAACTGGTATTAAGAATTTGAAAGTTGGATTTAATAAAGTCTTTGGTTATTATATTGAAATTAGTAAAGGACAGGTTAAAGAATTAAAAGAAGAATATGGTTATGAAAGAAAACAAACCTTATCTAATTGTGAAAGATTTATTACTCCATTACTTAAAGAAAAAGAAAATATTATCTTAGGGGCAGAAGAAAAGATTATCAACTTAGAATATGATTTATTTATGAAAATAAGAGAAACTATTAAAAGATATATTCATCCTTTACAAAAGACTGCTAATGTCATAGCTGAAGTTGATATGTTACAGGCATTTTCTACTGTTTCTGATATGTATAATTTTGTAAGACCAATAATAACTGATAATCATACAGTAAAAATAATAGCATCCCGTCATCCTGTTATAGAAGAAGTAATGGCTCATGAAGATAAAAAATACGTCTCTAACGATATAATTATGGATGAAGATACTAGTATCCTTTTAATAACAGGACCAAATATGGCTGGCAAATCAACTTATATGCGACAATTTGCTATTACAGTTATTATGGCTCAAATAGGTTGTTTTGTGCCTGCTAAGAGTTGTTCCGTGCCTTTATTTGATAAAATCTTTACAAGAATAGGAGCGAGTGATGACCTTGTTAGTGGGGAATCAACCTTTATGGTAGAAATGAAAGAAGCTAATCTTGCCTTAGAAAATGCTACCAAAAATAGCTTAATTCTTTTTGATGAATTAGGTAGAGGTACAGCAACATACGACGGTATGTCTCTAGCACAAGCGATACTAGAATATATTCATGATAAAATAGGGGCAAAAACAATGTTTTCAACGCATTATCATGAATTAACTGATTTATCTAACAGTCTAAAACATTTACAAAATGTTCATGTTTCAGCGGTTGAAGAAGATGGCAAACTTACATTTTTACACAAAATAAAATTAGGGGCCGTTGATAAAAGTTATGGGCTTAATGTTGCAAGTCTTGCCCATTTACCAGAATCTTTAATTAAACGAGCTGAAGAGATACTTAATGTCTATGAAAGTGAAGGTACTAAAGAAAAACAATTTACTCAAACTAGTCTGTTCAGTTTAGATGAACCTGAGGCAAAAGAAGAAGAAAAGAAAAATGAAATAGAAGAAATGATTAAAGAAGTAGATCCATTAAATATGACGCCTATTAACGCTTTAAACTTCTTATATGAATTAAAAGAAAAAATAAAAAGGGATGAAAACTAATGAACTATGTTCTTATATATAAAGATAATAAAAACTATATAAATTATTATTACAATTTTACTGATAATTTGGTTTATACCAGTAATAACAAAAATAATAAATGTAATCTTTTAGGAATGATAGGAATAATTGTTGGCTTTATTTTCTATCTTCTTATCGCTACTATTAGTTACTATATACCATATTCTTATCTATTTATAATTATAATTGGTATTATCTTTGGTCTTATTATAACTCTTATCGCTAATAGAACTATAACTGATATCTTTAAAGATAAAGGTAAAAAACTCTCAAAAAAAGAATTAAAAGACATGTATATGAAAAATAAATCATTTAGAATAAAATATTTTGTCTTAACAATATCTTTCTTTATTCTTTCAATATTAAGTCTAATCTTATACAAAAATACCATTACAATTAATTTTATAACATTTACAAGTATTATAATGGCAACATTTTTATTATTTTTGTATAGGCCTATAAACAATTATAAATTTTTAAAACTCATAAAATAGTATAGTTTGACAAAATCATAAATTAGGTATATAATTTAATACACAAAAGGGGGAATATGTGTGAAAAATAAAGACATTGAAAAATTAAAAAAATTAAAAATAAAATTATTAACCTATGCGACTATAGTAGGTTTAACATCATCTATGGGTGGATGTAATAAAACAAAAAATGAAGACAACAATTCTGAAATTGGTTATCTAATAGAATCTAATGAAAACTTTTATGAAAGCGATAAAGCTGGCTTATACTCTTATTTAATCAATATCAATGGCTTTGAAAGCTCAAATCATGATTTTTCTAATACTAAGACTAAACTAAGATATGCTCAAGTAACGGCAAAAGAAATATTTAATAATAATTCTAGTAATCTTGACTCTGATTATATTAAAGATAATTTCAAATTAATCTGGCCATCTTCTTATGCTGATTATGATGAGAAAGCCTTTAATCTTACAAATACAGACTTTTCTCTTGAAATAGAGCAGTTAAAAGATTTAAGTGGTACTAATTATAAAGTTATATATTCATCTCTTGAGATAAAAAAAGACATAATGCCAAGTAATCAATTAAATAATAATGCTAAAAATGTACTAGAAGGAGATAAATTATCAAGTACCGCTATATACTATAATGATGATTTAATCGCTTATAAACAAACTGGTAGTGGTAGTACTGATGAAAATGTAGTCAACGCTACAAAAGGAGATGTTGATACTGCTATTTCTACTTTAGAAGAATTAGATATGTTAGAAGAAACAACAAAAGTAACATATCAAGAATTGGAATCACAAGAAGAAATTATCAATGAAGAAAAGAATTTAGTAAAAAGAAAGTAAGCACTTTAAACATTAAGACTATTGGCAAATACAGTTGTCAATAGTCTTTTAATTATTATAATAAAAGACTAAAGTTACACTATCAAATTTAATTAATGTTTGATATAATAGAACTGGACAAAAAGAGAGGTAGTGATAACTTATGAAAACAAGAAATGAAGTGCGTGAGATAGCTCTTCGTATAATTTATAAAATCAATATCTTTGATGATGCTAAGGTCTATTATGATGTAAATGATTTAATTAAAGAAGAATATGAAGTTGAAAATGATTTTGTCAATTCTTTAGTTAATGGAGTTATAGAAAAAAGAGAAGAACTAACATCTTTAGTTAATAAATATATGACTGATTGGTCTCTTGATAGACTAAATAAAGTTGATATTGCTTTATTTCTTTTAGCAAGTTATGAATTAAAATATGAAAAGACTCCTAGTATTGTATGTATAAATGAATGGGTGGAAATTTCTAAAAAATATAGTGATGAAAAAATAACAAAAATGCTAAATGGAGTTTTAGATAACATATATCATAGTGAGGAATGCAATGAATAAAGAATATTTAACAGTTACTCAGTTAACTAAATATATAAAATATAAAATAGATAATGATATTAATTTAAGAGAAGTTTATCTTAAAGGAGAAATATCTAATTTTAAAGCTCATACTAGAGGACATTTCTATTTTACTATTAAAGATGAGGGAAGCAGAATTAATGCTGTTATGTTTGCAAGTAGTGCTAGTAAAGTAAAATTTACTCCCGAAGATGGAATGAAAATACTTGTAACAGGAAGAATATCAGTTTATGAAGCGACAGGTGGTTATCAAATCTATGTTAATGAAATGATGGAAGATGGAGTAGGGAACCTTTATGTCGCTTTTGAACAATTAAAGAAAAAACTTGCTAGTGAAGGATTATTTGATGATAGATACAAAAAAACTATTCCTAAGATACCAGAACGTGTGGGAGTTATAACAGCACCAACAGGTGCAGCCATTAGAGATATCATATCTACTATTAATAGAAGATTTCCTTTAACGGAAGTTATACTTTTACCTAGTTTAGTACAAGGAGAAGGTGCTAAAGAAGATATTGTAAGACAAATTAAACGTGCTGAAGATTATAATCTTGATGTTCTAATAGTAGGAAGAGGAGGAGGCTCTATTGAAGATTTATGGGCCTTTAACGAAGAAATAGTAGCAAGAGCAATATTCGAGTGTCCTATTCCTATAATCAGTGCTGTAGGTCATGAGATAGATTTTACTATTGCAGACTTTGTGGCAGACTTAAGAGCACCTACACCAACAGGAGCAGCCGAGATTGCTGTTCCAAATAAAGCAGATGTTATAAACTATATTAATCAATTAAGTTTAAGAAGCAGGAAAGCAGTAGGTAATATCCTAGAATTGAAGAAAAAAAGGCTTGATAATATTAAAGGCAACTACATCTTAAATAATCCTTTAGATTTATACTCTGCCAAGATTCAAAAACTTGATTATTTAACAGAGAGTTTAGTTAAAAATTATAAAGTTATTATTGATAAAGAAAAGATTAAACTAAATAATATAAAAACAAGACCTCTATTTAGTAATCCATTAATAATATTAGATAAGACTAAACAAAAATATACATTACTGCTTAGTAAGTTAGATGCCTTATCTCCTTTAAAAACACTAGAAAGAGGTTATGGCATTATTAAATTTAATGATAAAGCTGTAACTAGTATAAAAAATCTAAATAAAGATGATTTAATAAACATAGAATTAAAAGATGGTAATGTTAATGCTATCATAAAATAGGAGGAATAATTATGGAAAAAAAAGAAAAGAAATTTGAAGAGAAAATAACTGAATTAGAAACACTTGTTAAAGCATTAGAAAACGGTGACGTAGAACTAGATAAAGCGATAGATTATTTTACAAAAGCAACTAAGCTTGCATCATCTTGTGATAAAGATTTAAAAGAGGCAGAGAAAGCTCTAACATCTATTGTTAATGAAGATGGAAGCCTATCTGAGTTTAAAGGCGAAGTAGAAGCGTAAAATGAGGAGATAGACATGGAAAAAATTAATTATAAAGAATTTAAAAAGTTTTTAGATAGTGATGTAGATGAAGCAACATATTTTGGATATAGTAAAGAAGATTTAATTAGTTTGAAAGAATGTTTAGAAGGCTTAAGAGAACGCTTTGATATATGCGAATCTAGAATAGAGGGAGATAGAGAAAAAATAGAACAAGCATATAATAATATAAGTGGTATTACTTATAATGATTATCGCAAAAATCTAACTTTTAATGATGGTAAATCTTCATATTATTTAACTAAAGATGAAGAAAAAAATATATATAAAATTAATTGGTACGCAAGTAGTGAATCATCAATATTAACTAATATGAAACTAGTTAAATATAGAAGTCTTGGAAGAAAGTTTTCTAGAGAAATAGATAATATTATAGAAAATAGCGTTAAATACTTTAATAAAGAAAATACTATCGAATCAGTAAGTTCAATATTTACTTTAGAAGATAACTATAAATCTTCATTATTAAATTGTAATAATCTTCCTTTCTTCTTTATTGATAAAAAAACTCTTGCACCTGATAAATATATAATCATACCATTTGATGAAAATCTAGAAGATAGAAGACAATTAACCACTGAAGATAAACAAAAATTATTAACTAAAATAATGGTACCAAGAGGATTTTTAAATTGAGTAGAGTAATTATATATAAAAGTAAAACAGGGCATACTGAAAGATATGCTAGAATGCTTAGTGAAGAATTAAATATTCCTTGTTACTCATATAAAGATATTAAAGTTAATGAAAATGACGAAGTAATATTTCTAAGTTATATTTATGCTTCCAAAATAATAGGATTATCTAAAATATTAAATAAATATAAAGTAAAAATGGTAGTTGCAGTAGGTGCAATGCCTTATAGTAAAGATTATCTTAATACTTTAAAAAAAGCTAATAATATAAACCTTCCTTTATTTTATTTAAGAGGAGGAATTGATTATAGTAAATTAAACTTTTTCTTTAGAAAATTTCTTCCTATCATAGGTAAAGATATTGCAAAAGATGATAAAGAACTTTTAAATTTATTTAAAAATGGAGGAGACTTTGTTACTAAAGATAACTTAAAAGAGACTATTAAATACTTAAAAGAGTGTTAGCATCAGCTAGCACTCTTATCTCCTTCTTCTAACATTGTTGTTATAAAAATACCATACCCTTTCTTGGCATCACTTACAATAACATGAGTAACTGCTCCTACAATTTTATTATTTTGAATAATAGGAGAACCACTCATACCTTGGATGACACCTCCAGTTTCTGATAAAAGTTCTTCATCTGTTATTTCAAAAAGAATATTTTTAATATCACTATCTTTATTAATATTTAAAATATTTATATCATATTCTTTTACTTCATTACCATTTATAACAGTCCTAATTATGGCTTCACCTTTCTTAACATCATCCTTTGTTCCTACTTCTAAAACTTCAGTTTCTAATAATTCACTCGTATATTTTCCAAAAATACCAGATTCTTCATTAGAACTAATCTTACCATAAGTTACAGATTCATCATAAGTTGCATTTTTCTCTCCGGGTGATCCGTTTTCACTTTTAATATTATCTGTTACCGTGGCTTTAAAGATTTTACCATCTTTAATTTCAAATCTCTCACCAGTAGTTCGCTCTGTAATCTCATGCCCTAATGCTCCGAAAATAGTCGTTTTAGGATCAATATAAGTTAAAGTACCAATTCCTGTTATTTCATCTTTTACATAAAGACCAGTTTTACAAACATCATTACTATCACAGATCATATTTAAATTTAATGTTGAAGACTTACTATCACGAGTAATTGTTACCTCTAACTCATTACTATCTTTCGCTTCTTCATTAACAACACTTACCATTTCATTAATACTATTTACTTTGATATTATTTATTTTTGTGATAGCATCACCAATTTCAAATCCTGCATCTTTTCCAATATATCTATTATCTACTTCATAAAAGCCTACAATCAAAACTCCTTCAGAATTGACTTCTATACCAATGGTTTCTCCACCTGGGATAATATATTTGGAATAAGCATAGATGTTTATGGGCATAATAAAGAGTATAAGAAGAGGAAAAATTATTTGTAGCTTTAATTTTTTTAAAAAATGCATTTTAATCACTCCTTAGCTACATTACTATTATGGAGTATTTTTTAGAAAAAAGACGTGTTAAATCTTGCCAATATTAAACAAATATGATATAATAATAGCCACTTATAGGGGGAATAATATGAAAGTATGGAAAACAGCTAAATTTTTAAAAAAAGATAAAAATATAGAGTTAATTACTAGAAGTTATATAAATTATATTTATAAATATGGTCCAATTAATGATATTATTAGAAAATATAATATAAATCCAAGTGACGTTTATAAACTAAATCAATATACCGCTGATAGAATAGCTGGACTTATTTTATTATATCTTGCTAAAGATGAAAAAAGACTAAATGATATAGTTTTAAAATATGACACTAGTGATTTATTAGTTAGTGATATTACACCTGAGATAGAAGGGTATATAGAAAGGTAAGGGGAGTTTATGAAAGCAAGAAAAGTTAAAGGAAATTACAATAAAAAGAAAAATATTAAAAAAGTAAATTGTCTATCTAACAGTAAAAGAATTAATACTACAAAATTATTTCAATAAAGATTTATGGAGGTAATTTAATGATTAAAAGTAGAATTTATAAAGTCCCTTTTTATGTTACTGAAAGTTTTTCAAATGTTAATATTATTTGTGACGAATATGGTACTTCTGAATGTACAAAAGGGGGTATGATAGTTGTAAAAAAGAATATTTTAGGTAATGTTAAAGAACTTCAAACAGGATTTAACAAGTTTTTTTATGGCTATAATCCAATACAATTAAATAATGGTAAGTATAGTATAAATTATTTAAATTCATGCTTTTTTAATAAAATTTTCTATAAATATAATTTTGGATTTTTTCTTGATATTAATAGCTTTACAGATAATAATTTAGCTTCTTTGAATGATTTAGAATTATGGGAAGACCATTTTAATGATACTCTTTTTAGCGAATTTTGGTTATATTATCGAGAAATGATGCCTATTATTTCAAAAAAATCAGATTATGAAAAGCAAAAGATGGTAATTGAAAAAGTTAAAAAATTAAGTAAAAAAAATAGAATTTAGGGAGATATAATGTATTCTAGAGAATTGATATTTGATTATATTATAGGTAATGATATAGATAATATAGAAGAATTAGAAAGTGATAATAACTTTCTTTTTCAGGTTTTAAAGGTATCTCACGATATAAGATATTATAGTTATTTAGATGTATCTTATAGAAGAAGTTATGATGTTATTAAATGTATGCTAGTTAATTTTAAGGATAATTTAGATATTTATAGAACTGATGCTGACTATTTATTGGAGAGTTTAGATATAGAAAGTATTGAATATAAAGAAATTATCGTTTTAATGGCTTTAATAGACAAAGATAAATTTAATGATTATAAAATATCAAGAGCAGGTATTTATGCTTCTGATAGAATAGAAATAGGTGCAGTTCAAAATAGTGATAAAGAGCTTGAAGAATTAATCGGTCTAGGTTTTGAAGTAGTGTTATCTAAGTATGAAGATAAACCCTTAATCCTTGATTACTATGCTATATGTTTTTTATATGAAATCTTTTATCAAGATAAAAATTTTGAAGAGTTAATTCATCTAAATATTAAAGATAAAGATAAATTAGATAGAGTAGGGAATACTAAATACTTATTAGATTATATTAGTAATTTAGACTACTATTTAAAAGAATATTTAAAAGAACATTTATATCTTTTAGATAATTTATCTAAAGACTTAAATTTAGTTAAGAATAATTGGGATAACTATATTAATAGAATAAATGAACAAAGAGTTGCAATTGTATATCAGGTAGTAGATAAATTTACTAACTTTTATCGTGGAAAGTTTTATTTTGATATATATGGAACACTAGATAAAATAATTCGTAAATATCATTTAGAAAATGTGTTTGGTCTTGAAGAAGAATTGGAAGAAATTGATTTAAAAGACAATGAATACTTAAAAGAAAAGTTCATCTCTGATATAGATAAATTAATAAAAGAGTTATTTAAGGAAGATGTAATTCTTAATGATAATAGCGATTACAATATTAAAGAAGCAGAAGTTGTAACATTTAAAAAGAAATAGATAAAGCACAGTCTATTTCTTTTTATATTACATAATAAAATATTACACTAATTACTCCTGCTAATATAGCTATTAACATAATAGCAGAAATTATCTTTACTATTTTTTGATTCATAACACACCTCATTTTTAATTATATATAAAAAGTCTATATTTGTAAAATAAATTTTGTAAATAATAAATCTTTTACGAATATTCTTTATTAGGTGATAATAATGGATATAAAATTAAAAAATGTAAAGAATAAAGTAACTAATAAACTAGAAGAACAAAAGAAAATATATATATTCTTAATAATTATTATGCTAATAGGATTAATAGGTGGCATTATTTATGCTGTAATATTAAATAAAAGTGATCATAATCTTGTAACGACAAGTCTAGACAGTTTCTTTACTAGTATTAAAAATAATGATATAGATTATAAAAATGCTTTAATTAATAGCTTAATAGGTAATATATCGTTCGTAACTTTTATCTTTCTACTTGGTATATCTATAATAGGAATTCCCTTAATTATCATGTCTTTAGCTATATCTTCATTCATCTTTGGCTTTTCTCTATCATCTATTATTTATACATACCATTTAAATGGCATTTTAAGGACTATTACGTACTTATTTCCTCATCAGATTATTACTTTATTAATGAGCCTATTTTTAGGCTTCTATGCCCTTTATTTTGGTATAAAATTATTTAAATATTTATTTAGAGGAGTAGATATAAACTTAAGAAACTCTATGAAAAGATACTTACAAGTATATATAACAGTCTTATTATTTTTTATAGGCTGTAGTTTCTTAGAAGTATTCTTGTCTCCTGCCTTAATTAAATTAGTTATTTAATGTTTAGTATTAACTTTTTCATCTTTAATTAAATTACCATTAACATGTCTTCTTAAAGCTTGTTTATATACTTTAGTATAAAGAGGAATATTATTATTATTTAAATAGTTAATAGTATCTATTTTCTCTTCTTGTTTAACTTCATACGGATTATCATCTATCATAAATACAGTAGTTCCACTAAGTTCTGTAGAAGTTTTAATTTTAGTAGATAATTTATTCTTAGCAAAGAATATTTTTATGATTTTTAATTTTTCTTTACTAACATTAGGATTATCATTTAGATAAATATCTATAAAATCATTAAATTCTAGTTTAGTAGCGATAAAGTAATCAAGTATTTCAAAAGGTCTAACTTCATCATCACTAACTTTAATACCATTAACAATACTATCAACTATTACATTTACTTTATTACTTAAAATAGCATATCTTTGCTTTTTCAAATTATGTATTTTATCTTTTATTCTTAAGTACATTTCATTATCTAAAGTCTCTAAACGCTCAAAAGCAATATCAAATTCTTTTCTTGTAATATTCATAACTTCACAAAATTCATCAATAGTTTTAATATCAGGATTTAGAAAAATTTCAAAATTTATTTTGTTATAAGCATCAATAATAGTATTCTCTTTATTAAAAGTTTTTATATCATTTTTTACCATTTGTATTTTATCAAGTAATGATCTTTTCAATTTCTCTTTTTCAAATTCACTCAAAGTCATCCTATAAATAGAAATAAAACGGTCTATATTTGCATGTGTTAAAAGATTATCGTTGTTTTTAACAACTAATTTTATTTCTTCTAAATCATTAGTATTTTCTAATTTACTTAAAGCAATAGAGTAGTGGATATATTTATGTTCTTCTAGCAGACTTGTAATAGCTAGATTAATTTTTCTTATTATATTTTCTTTATCTTTTGAAGAGTAAATAAAATATCTATAATTATTGATAATTTGTAAAGCCTCATATGGCGTAATATGATTTTTTAAAACAATAGATTTAATATTATCTAAATCATTACTAGCAGATATTTCATGAATACGTTCATCTAAATTAATAAAATTAGAGGTTAGACGATTACAGTTGGCATTAATTGATCTTATTCTTTGATTAATTTCTTCTAAAGAAATATTTAAATAAAGAAAAGCATAAGCTCTAACCCAATCTTTAATTACATCATATCCTATTTTATACTTCTTTACAAAGTTCTTTTTTCTATAATGATATTCTTCTTTATCTAAATAATTATCTAAAGTGAAGTAAATATTATAAGCTTCTTCTAATATATTTTTATCAATGCAACTATATATATTTTTAATTTCATTTTCTTTATTATATATATTTAATTTTGCTACAAATTCTTTATCATCAATTATATCGTTAGTAACTAAAAAGTGATATTTTTCAAGACATTTAAGATATATAGATTTATCTAAATCCTCTAAAGGTGATTTTTTAAACAAATTAAAATAGATATCTCCATATAATGTATAGGTATAAAATAAAAGACTATCTATTTTATAAATGTTTTTATCATATGAATCTAAAACAGGATATCTTTCTACTTTAGTTAATAGAATGCATAAATAACTTTTAACAGCAATTATATATTTATTATAAAATTCATTTTTTAACTTCGAATCTTTCAAAGTAAAATAATATTCTAAAGCTTCTTTAAAAGTTATGTCTTTAAAATCGTCTGTATTAAGATTTATAATTTTATAAAAAGCTTCTTTTTTCATGTAACCCCCTACTAAAAATACTTTACTATTATATCACAATTTTATTGAAACGAAAAGAAAAATATAGTATAATTAGCATGAATTAGAGGTGAGTAGTTTGAAAAAAGTTGTTGTTGGAATTTCAGGTGGTGTAGATTCGTCTGTCGCTGCCATTTTATTAAAAAAACAAGGTTATGACGTAATAGGTTTATTTATGAGAAATTGGGATAGTTCTATTAATAATGATTTTTTAGGTAATCCTAATTTAAATAACAATATTTGTCCCCAAGAAGAAGATTATAATGATGCCAAAGCAGTATGTGACAAGTTAGAAATACCATTACATAGAGTTGATTTCATTAAAGAGTATTGGGATGATGTCTTTACTTATTTTCTAGATGAATTAAAAAAAGGAAGAACTCCTAATCCTGATATTATGTGTAATAAGTATATTAAGTTTGATTTATTTGTAAAAGAAGCGAAAAAGTTAGGTGCTGATTATATCGCTACAGGTCATTATGCCAAAATAGAAAATGGAAGACTAATGAGAAGTCACGAACACAATAAAGATCAAACATATTTCCTATCGCAGGTAAGTAAAGAACAATTAAAAAATGTTTTATTTCCTTTAGGTGATATAGATGATAAAAAAGAAGTAAGAAAAATAGCCGAAGAATATGGACTTGTAACTGCTAAAAAGAAAGATTCTACAGGTATTTGTTTTATAGGAGAAAGAAATTTTAAAAACTTTTTAAAAAACTATTTGCCTAACAAGAAAGGCAATATTGTAAATATAGATACAAATGAAGTATTAGGAGAACATATTGGGCTTATGTATTATACAATAGGGCAGAGAAGGGGACTAGATGTAGGTGGTACAAAAGATAAATTATTTGTTGTTGGCAAAGATTTAAATAAAAACATTTTATATGTAGCGGAAGGTGAAGATAACAAGTACCTATATTCAGATAGTGCTATTTTAGAAAACATTAATTTTAATTGTGATGAAAGGAAAGTAAAATGTACTGCTAAATTTAGATATCGTTCTAAAGACGTTCCTATTACTTTAGAATATTTAGATAATGGCGAAATACTTGTAAGATATGATAATGTTAAGGCCGTAACTCCCGGTCAAGCTTGCGTTTTTTATGATGGAGATTATTGTCTTGGTGGCGGAATTGTTAAAGAAGTAAGAAAAGATAATAAAAAACTTTGGTATCTTCTTTAATTACTTAGTCATTTTACAGATTTTTACTTGACTATTCTTGTCAAACTAATTAAAATGATTATAGGAGGTTAGCATGAAAAGAGTAAACGAACTATTGGTTGAACTAGGTATATCTAAAGTAAGATTAGCAAAATATTTAGGAGTATCAAGACAAATGCTATATAACTATCTTGCTATGGATAGTTTATCACTATGGCCTAAAGAAAAAGTTGTAAGGCTACTTGCTTTATTAAATGTAGATGATGAAGATGGAGTTAATAATATAACTGTAACTAGTGATTATATTATAGATGTTGAAAGAAGACTAAATGAAGGAGTAAAAGACTCTTCAAATAGAGAAGTTTTAGCAGACTTAAAGAATTTTAACAAGAAAGATCAAGAAATATTAGCAGATATTATTAATTTGTTAAAAGAAAAATTAGCTGAAGACAAGACTAAAAACACATATAATACTTATGTATATTTATATCATTACTTACAATCAATGGAAACAGCAGATGAATTAAAATACATATTAGCATATATGTCAAAGTCAATGGGATTTACTAATCCTTCAGAATTTGTTTTTAATGAAGATAAACAATTTATCTTTGAAAGTATTTTATTCTCAGCAATGACTTTATATCACAATGGAGGAGCATCAAAAAGTAAGATTGCCGAAACACATAAAAGATTTGTTCAAGATATTGAAATGAAAAAAGAAGAGAAATTAAGTAGAACCCAAGAATTAAACACAGCTAAAGTACAAGCTTTAAGAGAACTTGGATATAGTGAAATTAATGAGACAAATGCCAAAGAAGTCCTTGAAAAAATTGCGGAAATTCAATCAAGAAAAGTATAAGCAGAAAGAGAGTTAAATAAAAACTCTCTTTTGTATATTAGATTATGTAAACTACATGTAAAGCATTATTGAAGTAGGGGAGTAGTATTATAATTTTCGTCCAAAGTAAAATAACATAATAAAGAATATTAATACCAAAACAAATACTAGAAGAGGTAAAATATCTTTATTAATAAATACACTAATTGATAAAGAAAAAACTGCACAAGTTGCTTTTAAAATATTTAAAATCATTTTCAAGAAACTCAATAGATTCTAAAGTTAATTTAAATTCATAATTATTTTTAATTAATTTTTTTCGTTTTAACATACCTATAACTAATTTAATTGTATCTATATTAATATTAGTATTTTTATTAATCATCTTTATAGTATATCTATTATCTGGATTACAGTAAAAATTTTCAATAAGATAATGTTTAACATTAGCAATATCTTCTTTAATATTATTTTTCTTTTTCATAAACATAACCGTCCTTACATATATTATATAATGAATTAAATTTCCAAGTCAATACATTAGTTAACATAACATATATTATAGGAAGTTAAATATTTGAATTATAAGGACGAATAATTATTCACTATCAATCAATAAGTAATATTTCTAAAAATCAAATTTTATATTATCTTTATAAATATTTCTATTTTTAATTTATTATATATTAATAATTAGATTACTATAAGATTGTTTATAATTATAAAATAAGTTATAGTTATATAACATCACTCAATAATATATACAATGCTAAAGATATATAAATAATCATCATATGAAGTTTTAACTAATTACCTAATATAAGATTATCTTATTATCTTTTATTTGATAACTACCCTCTTTTTCAAAAAAAATCGAAGTAGGGGAAGAGCACCAAAAAATAGGGGAATAAAATACTAAATTTGGGAAATTATATTAAAGAAGGAGAGATAAAATGAAAAAGAAACAAAATATTAAATGTGACGTTGATAGTTGCAAATATAATAACAATAAAAAAGAATGCAACTTAGAAGAAATTAAAGTTAGTAGCAACTGTGATTGTCCAAAAGATGAAGTTTGTGACCAAGAACAAACAGTGTGTACAAGTTTTGAAAAAAACGAAGTAAAAAACTAATAGGGCGTTCAATCCTATTAGTTTTTTACTTCTTCCCTACTCTATTCTAATTCATCTAAAATACTTGTACCAATTTCAGGAGGATCAACTTCAAAATTTTCAGCAATAGTAGAACCAATATTAGCCATAGTCTCTTGAATTTCCAAGCGATGTGGATTCTTAAAACTACGACTGTATAATATTAAAGGAACATTCTCCCTTGTATGATCATTTCCCTTAAAAGTAGGATCATTACCATGATCAGCAGTTATAATAAGCAAATCATCAACT
Source organism: uncultured Bacilli bacterium (assembly GCA_944358355.1). Classification (GTDB taxonomy): domain Bacteria; phylum Bacillota_I; class Bacilli_A; order RF39; family UBA660; genus Onthousia. Next base: position 15,963 of record CALVQY010000004.1, read on the forward strand.
TCTAATTTATTTAAAATTATCGGAATTTCTACATCTAATTCCTCCAAAGCTCTAGCATAACCTTCAACATCTCTTTGATGTCCATATAAGCTATCAAAATCACATAAATTAACCATACAAATACCAGTAAACTTTTTATCCATTATATTAGTTAATTTATTAATAGTATCTATATTAGAAGAAGCCTTTAAGCTTTTATTTATACTTGTTTTACTAAAAATATCATTCATTTTTCCAATCGCTATAACATTATAATTATTATCATTTAATTCATCTAAAATTGTTTTACTAGGAGGACTAACAGGATAATCTTTTCTTCCTGCATTATTTAATTTAAATTTACCATTAGTACCAGTAAAAGGTCTTGCAATTACTCTCCCTACTAAAAACTCATCTTTTAATGTTAATTCTCTAACTTTCTCACAGTAACTATATAGTGTTTCTGGACTAATAACATCTTCATGAGCAGCTATTTGTAAATCAGAATCAGCTGAAGTATATACAATTAAAGACCCATAATTAACTTGACGTTCTCCAAGTTCATTAATAATATTATTATCATTACTACATTTATTTCCAATAACTCTTCTACCAGTTACCATCTCAATCTCATCAATTAACTCAATAGGAAAGCCATTTTCATTAAATGTCTTAAAAGGAATATTAGAAGTAATTCCCATCATTTCATAATGTCCTGCTAATGTATCTTTACCAGCGTTATTAGGTCTTGCAATAGTATAATAAGCATCCACATCATTATTTTCATCCATATTTAAAGTATTAAGAAAACCTATCTTAGCAAGGTTAGGAATAAACAAATCATAATTTTCTTTTATATGTCCTAATGTATTAGCACCACTATCTCCATAACTAGCTGCATCACTCGCTTCCCCTACCCCTAAGGAATCTAAAACCATTAAAAATATACGCTTAAATCTCATAATCAATTCTCCTTTCTAGCACGTGGATGATTATTTAAGTAATCATTCTTAATCTTCTCGTTAGTAATATGTGTGTATATTCGAGTAGTAGCAATATCGGAATGACCTAAAAGCATTTGGATACTTCTAAGGTCTGCTCCTCCATTTAAAAGATGAGTTGCAAAAGAGTGCCTTAAACTATGAGGAGAAATATCAGGATCAAGGCCTTTTTCTTTTAAAATCTCTTTTAAATTCTTAAAAAAACCTTGTCTTGATATACCTGTTCCTCTAGAGTTTAAAAATAAATAATCAGACTGCTTCTTTTTTAATAATAGATGTCTCTTATCTAAATATTCTCTTAAATAGTACTTACAAATATCATTTATAGGAACAATTCTTTCTTTACTACCTTTACCCTTAATTCTAATGATATCGTTATTAAAATCTATATCATAAACTGTTAAACTAATAAGTTCAGATACTCTTAGCCCTGAACCATACATTAATTCTAACATAGCTTTATTCCTATAGTCAAATGGGGTGTTTAACTCTATATCTAAGAGTTTATCTACTTCTTCAATAGTTAAACTATGAGGAAGAGTCTTAGTAGTCTTAGGTCTATCAATAAACTCACTAGGATTATTAGTCTCATTCTCTTCTTTTTCTAAATAGTTATGAAAATTCTTAATAGTAGTAAGTTTATGAGCGACAGTCTTACTATCTTCATTACGCTCATAACAATATTTTAGATATTTAGTTATAGTATCTTTAGTTATAGACTTAGAGTTATCTATCTTTTCTTTTCCTAAAAAACTAATATAGTCTTTCATCTCATAGCCATAACTTTTAATGCTATTATTAGAAAGTCCTTTTTCAAATTCACAGTAATTAAGAAAATTTTCATAAGCAGTTATAAGTTTCATAACATCATCCTCATTATTATTATATAACTATTTGAAGATTTTGTAAAAGTAGCAAGTATTGATTTAACATTAAAACAGTGTTATAATTAGTAAACAAATTAAGAAAGGGGTGTTAGTCTTGTCTAAACATATAGTTGGTATTATCGCTGAATATAATCCTTTTCATAATGGACATTTATATCATATAGAAAAGGTTAAAGAAATGTTTCCAGATAGTCCTATTATATTAGTACTAGGCGGTAATTTTACAGAAAGAGGAGATATATCAATGCTAGATAAATGGGAGAAAACTGCTATTGCTATAAAAAATGGTATAGATTTAGTACTAGAACTACCCTTCCCTTTCTCTTGTGCTTCTGCAGATATCTTTGCAAAAGGTGCTATTTCTATTTTAAACTATTTAGGAGTTACTGATTTAATCTTTGGTAGTGAATCTGATGACATAGAAGGTATTAAAAAGCTAGTAGAAACAGAACTTTTCAATGAAAATTTTGATAATCTAGTCCAAGTTTATTTAAGAATGGGCTATAACTACCCTACTTCTTTATCTAAAGCTTTAGAAGATATTACAGGAGATTGTTTTAAATTACCTAATGATATTCTAGGTATTAGTTATGTTAAAGCAATTTACTCTAATAATTATAAAATTACTCCTCATACTATAAAAAGAACTAATGATTATCATAGTAAAGAGTTAAAGTCAAAGAGTATAAACAGTGCAACAAGTATAAGAGAGGCTTTATTAGATGGTAAAGATATAAAGAATAGTGTTCCTTCCATTACTTATAATTATTTAGAAAATAAGAAAATACCTAAGCTAGATGATTATTTTAGTCTTTTAAAATATAAAATAATAAGTTCTAATGATTTAACTATTTATAATCTAGTTGATAGTGGTATGGAAACTAAACTAAAAAAAGAAATACTTAATAGTTATAGTTTTGATGAACTAATTAATAAAGTTAAGAGTAAAAATGCTACTTATGCTAAGATATCAAGAATGTTAATTTATATATTATGTGATTACACTAAGGAGCAAGCGAAAGAGTTTAAAGAAATTAAATATATTAGGCTACTTGGTTTTTCTAATAAAGGAAGAGATTATTTAAATAAGATAAAAAAAGATATAGATATTCCTATTATTAGTAAATTTACAAGAGAAAAAGATAAGATGTTAGAATATGAATATCAAATTACTAAGATATATTCTTTAGTATTTGATAAAGATAAAGCTAAAAGCTTAATAGAAGCTGAATATAAGATGAAACCTATAAGGGAGGAATAAGATATGGATAATATGGTAAAAACAAAGAAACAAGGGCTTTTAATAGTTATTTCAGGTCCTTCTGGTTGTGGTAAGAATAGTATAATTAATGAATTATTAAAAATAAGGAAAAATACTTGGGTATCTATTTCTTGTACAAGTAGAGAACCAAGAGGTGAAGAAAAAAATGGTATTAACTATTATTTCTTATCTAAAGAAGAGTTTGAAGAAGATATTAAAAATGATGAGTTCTTAGAATATGCAGAATACTCTGGTAATTACTATGGTACTCCTAAAAAATATATTAAAGAACATTTAGATAAAGGAGAAGATGTAATACTAGAAATAGAGATTCAAGGAGCACTAAAGATTAAAGAAAAGTTAGATGAGACTGTCTTTATCTTTATAATGCCACCTACTATGAAAGAGTTAAAAAGACGTCTTATTAATAGAAATACTGATAGCTTAGAAAAGATAGAAAAAAGGTTTATTAGAGCCTATGAAGAGATAAATGAAATACCTAAATATAATTATGTAGTTGTTAACGATGATTTAGATAAAGCCGTTAAGAAAGTTGATGCTATATTAGAAGCAGAACGTTGTCGTGTTGATAGAATTGAAGAAGTATATCTAGATAGTAAAGAAGAAAAGATCCATGAAGCCTTACTTGATGATGTTAAAAACTTTGATAATTCTAAAATAGAAATAAAATAAGCAAGGAATAAATCCTCGCTTATTTTTATATTTCTTCAATCTTCATTAAGTTAGTAATTCTCTTAGTTTCTGTATTAGGAAAACCACCAGTAATTAAAATTAAATCACCTTCATTAAGTTTCATAAACTCTTTAGCTTTCTCTACACTTTGTAGTAATACTTCATCTGTAGATAACAATTCAGGTAAAATATCAGAATAAACTCCCCAGTTTAATGCTAGACGACGACCAGTCTTTTCATCTGGACATAAAGCAAGTATTGGAGCATCTGGCTTTAGATTACTAATAACTCTTGCAGTTCTACCACTAATAGTAGCAGCACAAATTAATTTAGCACCAAGTGCATCTGTACTAAGTACAACATTTGATGCAATAGATTTAGTAATATTATCTAAGCTTTCAATGTCAAAAGCATAATCAAAACTAGCATATTTTTCTGTAGTCTCACAGATATTAGCCATAGCAGCTACTGTCTCAACTGGGTGTTTACCTATAGTAGTTTCACCACTTAACATAACAGCATCTGTACCATCTAATACTGCATTAGCAATATCACTAGTTTCTGCTCTTTTTGGTCGAATGTTATCACTTGACATCATTGTCTCAAGCATTTCCGTAGCAACAATAGAAATTTTTCCAAGTCTTCTACAAGTATTAATCATTTGTTTTTGATAGATTGGAACCATTTCACTAGGTACTTCAGTACCTAAGTCACCACGAGCTACCATAACACCATCACTAACGCTTAAAATATCCTCTAAGTTTTCAATACCTAAAGCACTTTCAATCTTACAAATGATTTGTAAATCTTCTCTGCCATGTTCTTTTAAGATTTCTTTAACTTCTAATACATCTTCTTTAGTAGATACAAAGGAAATAGCAAGAAATTCTCCACCATGTTCACATGCATAAATAATATCTTCACGATCTGCATCACTAACATAAGGAATATCTAGTTTAATACCAGGAACACTCATACTCTTACGATTCCCTAATACACCACCATCAATAATCTTACAAGTAACTCTATCTTCGTATTTAGCGATAACTTCAAGTTTCATCTTAGCATTCTCTAGTAAGATAATATCTCCAACATTAAGTGAATCAATAGCACTAGGATGATTAACAGAAAATCTTTCTTTAGTACCAGTAACTGTCTCTTTAACTATATCAATAGTCTCTCCTGGAACAAGTTCAATAGAGTCATTTTCCATAATTCCACATCTAAACTCTGGACCTTTAGTATCCCAAAGAATAGCTACATTCATACCAGTTCTTTTTCTCACTTCACGAACTGAAGCACATGCTTTCTCTCTTTCTTCTATAGTAGCATGAGAAAAGTTAATTCTTGCTACATTCATTCCTGCTCTAACCATTTTTTCCATTACATCAGGTTCATTACTAGCAGGACCTATACTACAAACAATCTTTGTCTTTTTCATTATTTACTTCACTCCTTCTAATCAAGCTATATAATTATAGCATAGTTTTATTAAAATTAAAAGAGTATTTTTCTTAAATTATATTGCGAAAATTCGTAACTAATTTATTACATTTTTTCTTGCTATAGAGAAATTAATATGATACTATTTATATAGAGAACATTTAATGGTTGAGTGTTATCTCCGAGTATTTATATTTGGAGGTGATACTATGAGTAAAAAAGACTTTTTAGTTTCAACATTATTATTTATAATAATTTTACTTATTGTATTACTTTTTGTAGTTATCATTATATTAATATAAGACATAAAACAAAAAGAAAGCACTTAACTAAACGGCATGTTTAATTAGGTGCGTACCCTTTTACAGGAGAAACACTTAACACAAGCGACATTAAATGTTCTCTTTTTTATTTTATGTAAATTTCTTTTACATATTCATAGTATCATAAATATTAACTTTTGTCAAAAAATTATTTTTGACAATTAGGACAAAAGTAAGTTCCTCTTCCCCCTACTTTAGTAACAACAAGTTTTTCTTTACAATTAGGACATATTCCATCTTTTTTACCATGAACAGCAAGCTCATTTTGAAATAAGCCATGTACTCCCTCTGCTGATGTAAAACTCTTAATAGTAGTACCTCCCATAGTAACTGCTTTATCTAAAATCTTCTTAGCATTTTTAATAATAGCATCCGCTTCATCTAAACTAATACTATCCGCTTTTCTTAAGGGATTTATATGAGATGCAAATAAAATCTCATCATCATAGATATTACCAATACCTGTAATAATAGACTGATCAAGTAAAGCGGCTTTAATAGGAACTTTCTTTTTTCTTAAAGCTTCTAATAAATAATTAGGAGTTAAACTCTTATCATAATACTCTAATCCTAAATCAGAAAGTGGCTTTAAATTGTAAACTTTGTCTTTAGGAAAACATGCCATTTTCCCAAACTTTCTAACATCATTAAATCTTATATCAGTATTATCTGTAAAAGTAATAATAACATGTTCATGCTTTTCTTTAGGAACACTAGGATCTCTAAAAAAGAACTTTCCTTCCATTCTTAAATGACATATTAAAGCTTTAGTTGTAAGAAAGATAACTATCCATTTCCCTCTTGTAGTAATAGATTCAATTTTTTCTCCTACTAAATCTTTCTTAAACTTATCTATATCACCAATAATTATATTATCCCAGTATACATCTACTTTCTTAATAGTTTTACCTATAATAATCTTTTCTAGAGTCTTGCTTACTGTAATTACTTCTGGTTTTTCAGGCATTGTTAATCACTTCCTTCATTACATTATTACTTTACCATCTAAATTACATATATAACAATCATTTAACTTAGATTTAATATGGTTTAAAGCTTCGTTATCTTGTTCTAACTTTCTTCCTACTAATACACCTTCAATTAGTTTAGATGGCAAACCAAACATAATAGCACTTTCCCTATCTGTAGTAGTAGCATCTCTATTAAATCTTAAGTCTAAAAATTTAGGATAATAACGATGATCTAAAAAATCTTTTAAGGTTTCCTCGTCTAATTCCTTATTCCAAACATCTGCTTTTCTCATTTCTTTAGCATAATCACTTTCCATATTTAAAATAAAAGCTATTTGCCTTTTATCAGAAACTAAACTAGGCAAAAATGTTACTTCTTTAGTTTTTTCACCCCAATATGTCCATATTTCATCATCATTATTTATCTTTTCTGTTTCTTCATCAAATTTATGATAAGGAATTAACTTTGCTATAGTTTTTGAACCAGGGCCTCTACCAATTGTATAAGTTATAGTTATACCACTATAGTTATTAATATAATCTTTTAATAAAATATCTTCTTTTATATTCCACATACCAATACTATTTTTTATTTTATTTTTACCTTCGCTATTTCCTGTAAAATCTATAGCAACAAAACCATTTTCTATTATCCAATCAAAATTATCAAGTAGCCCTGGTATACCATGCATAAAGGTACCTTTTTTAAGTTTTACATCATCACCAATTTTATAATTATGTTTAGGTATTATTATATTGTCATTATAAAATAAATCAATTTGTTTTAATACTAATTCTCTAGATTTACCATCAAATGTATTATTAGCATATTTTATATATTTTTCTCTATTAGTCATAAATATCACCTACTTAGCTTCATACCAATCATTACCTGTTTCAATATCTACTTTTAAAGGAACATCTAACTTAATAACATTTTCCATCTTATCCCTTACTAACTCTTTAACTTCCTCTAACTCATCTTTATAAACATTTAAAACAAGTTCATCGTGTACTTGAATAAGAATCTTACTCTTTAAACCTCTTTTAGTCATTTCTCTATATAAATCTACCATCGCTTTTTTAAGGATGTCGGCAGCACTGCCTTGAATAGGAGTATTAAGAGCCATTCTCTCTCCTCCACTTCTTACCATATAGTTACTACTCTTTAACTCATCAATAATCCTTCTTCTATTCATAATAGTAGTAACATAACCATTCTTATAAGCTTCTTTCTTTTCTTTATCCATATATTCACTAATACCAGGATAAGTCTCTAAATAGTTATCCATAAACTTCTTAGCACTACCTACATCTATCTTTAAGTCTTCAGATAGACCAAAACTACTAATACCATAAAGAATACCAAAATTAACAGCTTTAGCAGTTCTTCTCATAGATTTATCTACATCTTTAATATCTACTTTAAAGATATCACTAGCAGTCTTAGCATGAATATCTTTATCTTCCTTAAATGCTTCTATTAAATTAGAGGCTTTTGAAAGAGATGCAAAGACTCTAAGCTCTATCTGAGAATAATCAGAGCTCATAATTATAGAGTTTTCTTCAGGTATAAAAGCTTTTCTAATTAATCTTGTATAATCACTTCTAATAGGGATATTTTGTAAATTAGGCTCAGTAGATGATAATCTTCCTGTTCTAGTTAAACATTGATTAAAGATAGTATGAACTTTACCATCATCTTTTATCTTATCTAAAAGTCCAACTACATAGTTAGCATATAACTTAGTAAGCATCCTATATTCTAATACTTTATTTACTACAGGGTGATATGGACTTACTTTATCTAAAATATCTCTACTAGTAGAGTAACTAGTCTCATCTTTTTTTCTCTTTTTAGGATAAGGTAATTCTAATTTTACAAATAATATTTCACCTAATTGTTTAGGAGAACTAATATTAAACTCACATCCAGCATCATTATATATGTCTTCTTCCATATCTTTTATCTTTACTTCTAACTCATCTTTTAGTTTTAATAAGTAATCTTTATCTACTCTAATACCAGTTAATTCCATATCAGTAAGAACATAGACAAGAGGCATTTCTATTTCACTAAATAATTTAGTTTCACCAAAATCATCTATTTTTAATAAGAAATCACTCTTAGTATTATAGATAAAATTACTCTTTAAATTACACTGATTTATTGTCTCATCTAACTCTACTTTCTTTCTTCTTTTTAAAGTTCCATAAGTATCTTCAAAAGACTTAATCTCTACCTTTAAATCATTCATTAAAGTAGTAATATCATCATTCATTTTATAATCTAATAGATAAGATGCTATCATTGCATCGTAGTTACAGTTATTTAGTTTAATACCAAGTTTATTTAATAAAATATAACACTTCTTAACGTCATAAGTAGCCTTAGGAGTATCATTTTCAAATAATTCTCTATGATTAATTACATCTTCTCCCTTTATAAAAGAAGTACCACTATCATTTGTAAAACTAACTCCTATAATAATAGATTCATTATAGTTATAAGCATCCATCTCTATATAAAAGGAATAAGCTTTACTACTATCAAATTCCTTAATATCTACTTCTTTTATTTCTAAATCTTTATCACTATTACTACTATCATTATTATCTTCTGTACTAATATCTATATTATTAATTTTTTTAAGAAGAGATTTAAACTCTAATTCTTCTAGAATATCTATATATTTAGATCTATTTAATCCATTATATTTACAGTCTTCCAAACTAAACGGAATATCTACATCTCTATAGATAGTTGCAAGATCATAACTCATATAAGCATTTTCTTTATCACTTATTAGTTTCTCTTTAGTCTTAGGAGTTAACTCATCTACATGAGCATACAAATTATCTAGAGTCTTATATTTTTCTAATAGATTAATCGCAGTCTTTTCACCAATACCTTTAACACCAGGTATATGATCAGACATATCTCCCATTAAAGCTTTAAGATCAATCATATTAATAGGATCTACTTTATAAGTTTCTCTAAATACTTCCCTATTAAATCTAATAAAGCCTTTAGTCTTTAACAATTTAACATCTACTTCATCACTAATTAATTGAAGTAAGTCTTTATCACTTGAAATAATTGTAGCGATAAATTCATCCTCTTCATCTACTTCTTTAGCAAGTGTACCTATTATATCATCCGCTTCATAATTATCTATTTCAAAATGTTTAATCCCCATCGTATCAAGAACCTCTTTAGCTTTAGGAAATTGGCTTCTTAAATCATCTGGCATTTCTTTACGTCCTGCTTTATACTCATCATATTTCTCATGCCTAAAAGTCTTTCCTTTATCAAAAGCTACCATAATATAACTAGGTTTTTCTTCTTCAATAATTTTATTCATCATATTAATAAAACCATATAGACCATTAGTAGGAAAACCTTTAGAATTTCTCATAATAACTCCACTATAACTAGTAGCATAGTAACTCCTAAATAAAAGATTATTTCCATCAACTAATATTATTTTTTTCATATCTAACCACTCTTTCTTTATTTATTGTACCACACTACTAGGGAGTTTTTAAAATTATTTTAAAGATAAAGCAACTGTAGTGTTGATTATTTCCTCTTCACTACTCTCTAACTCGTTAACTCGATCACACATAAATAAAGTAAGAACAACAGCCATCATATAGATTAGGCTAACTCCTAAAGCAGTTTTTAAAATATTTTTTAAATTTAACATATCCATCACTCCTTCTTTCTGATATCATTTTATATCGAACAGTTGTTTATGTCAATATTTTTTCGAAGATTTGTTTGACATTTTACACACACTATGCTAAACTATATACAAATAAAGGAGGAAGTGTGTAAAATGGAAAAACTAACTGATAGACAGTACGATATATTACAGATTATTAAAAAATTAATTGCAAAAAATGGGTATCCCCCTACTGTAAGAGAAATAGGAGATGAAGCGAAATTATCAAGTCCTGCAACAATTCATTTTCATATTAAACAACTAGTAAAAAAAGGATACATAAAGAAAGGCAGCGGTACTAACAGAACAATCGAGGTGTTAGTAGATAATGAATATATGGATAAAGATGATAATGTTGTAAAAGTACCTCTACTTGGTAAAGTAACAGCAGGAACACCTATTGAAGCGATAGAACGCCCTGATGAGACTTTCGCTCTACCTACAGAACTTTTTGGTAATAAAAAAGAAATATTTACTTTAAAAGTAAGCGGCGAGTCTATGATTAATGTAGGTATTTATGATGGAGACATCTTAATAGTAGAACGTCAAAGTACTGCTAAAAATGGTGATACAGTGGTAGCTATGAATAATAACAATGAAGCAACTGTCAAAACTTTTTATAAAGAAAACGGACATTTTAGATTACAACCAGAAAATGATACAATGGACCCTATAATCTTAGATGAAGTAACAATACTTGGTAAAGTTGTAGGATTATATAGAAAATTTTAAAAGAGGTTAAATTACTTAACCTCTTTTTTCAATAAATGTTTTTTTACAAATGAATTATTATACTTAATATATTTATCAATATCATTTCTTTCATTGAGATATTCAATTATTTCTTCAAAATTTTTTTCTAAATATCTAAAGTCATCTCTATTAAAACGTTGTAAATTTTCTTGTTCTAAAAATATAGCTAGATTTATATCATCCGCATAACGTCTTAGGGGAGCACTGCCTCTTAAATAAGGAGTATCTGTTGCTGGGTTCATTATATATGTACTATTTTCATAAAACATTCCAAATGCTAACTTTTCAGCTAAATATAAATTTACCAATACAGAAGGGAAAGCAATCATATCATTAATCGTTCCAGCTTCTAGACTATGCATATTAACTTTATTACTACTATTTGCAACTTTTTTAGTCAACTCTTGCATCATAAAAATAGATTTATCTACTAAAGTTAATTGTTTCTTCTGTTTTAATATCTTAAGAGCATCTGTTGCAAACAGATTAGCATCTACTATCACTTTATTTCTACTAATTTTACACTCTTCCATTTTTCCATCATTATTAAAAATAAATTGAAAACATATAGCATTTTTAGGCTTTTTACTTTTTATCATACTCAAATAATCATGAGAAAGATTTTCAGGAAGCATATCATAATTAATATTTTTATTAGCATCTCTAATATAAAAACTAGTTCCTTGTTTATATGAATTAATACTAAGTTCTCTATTTTTACTTAAAAAAGACGGTACATCTGTAATATAAACATTAAATAAATACAAGTCCTTATCTTTTCTAATAGAAAATGCACTATCCAAATCAGGTGAAATTGTAGAGTCTAAGGATATAATAGGAGCTTGTTTAGTTAAAAATGATAATTTATCATCATCATAACTAATAGTATCAAAATATGTTTGTCCTAAATCTATTTTTACTTCATCATTAATAAACTTATTAGTCAAACTATATAAAGTATTTGTATTAACAATACATTCTATCTCATTAAATACATCTATAATTTCTGTATTACTATTATCAATATCAAATTTTTCTTTATATTTATTCATAATAATTATTATATCTTTGACCATATTAGATCTCAAATGCCTATTTTTTAATACAGTTAAAATCTTTTGAAATTTATCATAAACAGAAGAATAACCTATTTCCTTATCAAGCATTTTGTTTAATTCCTTAACATAAGATGAAATTATCAAGCCAGCTTTATTACCAACATAACCTTTAAGCCAATCAGTACCAACAGCATTTTGCAAAGAGTCAAAGTCAACTTCAACCAAATCAAAGATATTAGTATTTTTAACAAATTTTCTAGCTAAAAATTTATAATCAGAAATTAATTGAACGACAATAAGTAACTCATCTTTTGTTAACTCTTGTTTTTTTAATAAATACCTAACGCTTTCAAATACATCATAATTTTCATTCTCACTAAAAATTAATAATTCTAAATTAGCTTTCAAATCGTTAAGGCCATTAAACCATTTTATATTTTTTTCATCATCTTCTAACATTTTATTAATCATTTTTAAAAGAGATATTTCCTCGTTAGAAAATTGCGCATTCTTATTAATTTTATTTATTATATAACTATTTAATTTATCCGCTCTTTCTAATAAATAATCAATATTTAAAAATGCTTGTAAGTTTGTTTTCTTTCCCATAATTACCCCCTATGATATCAACTTTCTAATTATATAACTTGCAATTAGCAGTCCTGCACTACTAGGCACAAAAGCATTAGAACCTATTATAGTTTTATCTAAAACTTTACTAGGTAATTCAATTGATGTACAAACAGTAATTTGTTTTTGTATTTTCTTATCAAATTTATTTCTAATAATTCTAGCTAGTGGATCATTATATGTTTTATCAAGTGTAGTAATAATTAATTTACTAGGATCTAATCTATTACCAGTTCCCATAGAACTGATAAAGTCTATATTATGTTCTAGACAATAATTAATAATACCCGCTTTAGCTTTAACATCATCCACAGCATCAACAACAAAATCTATTTTTCCTGTAAATATTTCTTTAATATTCTCACTATCTATTTTTATATTATATGTTAAAACATTACAATCTTTATTAATACATTTTACTCTTTCTTTAAAACATTCTACTTTATATTTACCAATATTATCATCAAGAGCAATTATTTGTCTATTAAAATTAGTAATATCCACTTTATCATAATCAACTAGGATTATATTACCAATTCCACTTCTAACTAAGGCTTCAACAATATAACCACCAACCCCACCGACTCCAATTACTAATATGGTAGCATCTTCTAATTTCTTTAAAGAAAAAGAACCTATTAAGTTCTCTAATCTTGCAAATTTCATAATTAAGCAACCCTTCTATTAGAATTTAATTTGCGAATAAGAATCTTCTGTTGTTCTTCTGTTAATACTGGCCATTCTAAATTCTTATTATATATTAAATTATTAAAAGCTGCTAAACTCATGTAATGTTCATAATTAGTTGAAGCCATATTTTTATAATTTGTAAGGGTTTTATATTCATTTTTTGTAGTACCAAAGAAAGAAATAACATTATTAAGTTCATTAGTTAAAATGACATCTGAATCTTTAATCTCATAATCTAAATTATTAAAGAAATCTAATATCTCTATTTGTTTATTATATCCTTCTTTTATTAATTCATTACGTAAATATAAAGAATTTATACTTTTATTTTTTAATAACATTACTCTGTTAATAAATTCTGCATTAAATATTTTATCAAAGCCTAAATTTTGTAGAGAAATTTTTCCTTTTTTTAATTCATCAGGGTTACTTAGTCTAATATTATTAATTATTATACCATATATATAATCAGTAATTTCATTAGGGTTATTTGCAGGCAGAGGGACTCTATAGATATCATAAAAATCACTATTATCATAGTTTTTAGTATTAACTTCAACAAAATTAATATCGTTATTATAATTAATATTTTTTCTAATAAAATTGGTAATAACAGTAGGATCAGTTATAACCTCATCGCCAATATACGATGAAAATCTTGCCTTTCCTACAATAACATCACCAGCATGTAACCCTTTAGCTCCAGAATCTAAAATGTTTTTTTGAACTTCAATGTTTTTAAAATTAACTGTTACATTAACAGTAACATCTTTTATCATTAATGGTAAGATAATCATATCAACTTCACCTCTCCCATAGGAAGAATATTATATCATATATTTTTATTACTTGCAAGTATTGCATGTTTAAAAAAAGTGTGCTAAAATTTATTAGTAATTAAATTTTGGCCTGTTGGTGAAGTGGTTTAACACGCGCGCCTCTCAAGCTCGTATTCACGGGTTCGAACCCCGTACAGGCTACCAAAAAATGACTTAAACGCCTGTTTTGAAGGTGTTTTTATTTTATTCTTTTAACTTCTTTAATAACAGCATTTTTTATCTAGCAAGTGTTCCCATCGGATCCCAAGGCTTTAACTCCACTGGTGCAAGTTTTAATTCTTCTAACTGTTCACTAGACAAATATTTCTTATTAATTACTGCTTGATAAACATACTTATCAAACCAAGTATCACTAGCAACAAAATATCCTTTATTACCTACATCTTCACCCCAACTATTTTCAAGTTTCCACTTAGTTGATTTATTATCTTCTAAATTCACTCCAGTAACTACCATAGCATGATTCATTGAACTTTCATAATTATCAAATGCTTCTTCTTTAGTCATAAAGAAATCAGTTTTAAAGGTATCATAATAATTAAAACTCATATCATCAAATACTCCATCTTTTTTATCTATTGTTTTTTTGAAATCACAACCTAACCAAGCTACTTCTTTAGCTTGTAATTGTTTAATGACAAGTTTTTTTAATTCCTCAATAGGCAAGTTAAGAAATATAGGTGCTTTTCCTTCTATAACATTTTGTAAATATTTAACGCTATAAGTTCTATTAAAACTTTTATCCTTAGTCGGTACATTAGTAATACATATATAATTATTTATATTTATATCAGTATATTCATGATAGAAGTCTAAAGGAGTTATCCCCTTAATAATATGATATTTTTTATCTTTGTCAGTATATTCAAAATCAAACTGTTTTGGTGGAACACCATAACAACAAGCTAGTATTTTATAAATATCATCTAAATATAAACTCTTTAAATAATCTATGTTCTCATTATTAGTAAGTAATCTCGCATTAAATTGTCTTAATTTTCTGTTAAGTAGATGATTCATTTCATCAGGATTAAGACTTTGATATGTATCACTCATCGTTGTTTTAGGAACAAAGCCATATTTATTAATAATATTAGAAAAAAAATCCCAAACACCACCATCTTGAACTCCTTTTGTTAATAAAAAATATCTTTCTCTATCATCCGCATCCCTATCTTTAAGCTCAACCAAACTTTCCATAATATAATTACATTTTTCTAATTTATCATAAAAAGATATATAACTTTGAGAAATTTCAAAATTTTCTAAGTCATATTTTTTACATATAGATTCTCTTAATACATTACACCCTGCATATATAAAAGAATTATTAGCATTCTTTTGATTTACAGCATTTAAAGTATCAAGGTTAATAGAAAAATTAAATAATAACTCCCCTTCTCTTTCTCTATTTCTCATAATATCTCTTATATTATTATTTACAAGAGCACATCTTACAGTTTTATTTTCAATACCTTGTATATAGTTGTTACTTATTTCTTCAAGTATTTCTTTTTTAATTCCCATATCATCACCATCCTCTATATAGTATATCTATTATAAAACTTTTAATACTACTTTTAGATAGACAAATTTAATGTTAGAATAATTATAAGGTGATAACATGAATATAATCAATTTAGATAAAATAATCAACAAAGACCAAATAAGACCTAGCTTTAAGGGCAGTCATAATATTTACAATTTTAAAATAGATAATGACATTTATTATTTTAAAGAAGCACCTAATAGAGAACTAGTGATGGAGTTAATATCTAAATCTATTGCTTTCATTCTAGGAATTCCATATCTTGATGAGTCAATTGCTATTTTAAATGATAAATATGGCTTACTTAGTAAAAGTTATTTAAAAGTTGGTGATAAGAGTTATAACTTACAAAGTTTAATGCAAAACTACTTTTATGAAAACAATGAAGAAGAATTATTAGATTATAAGAAATTAGCTAGTTTAAATAATTTAGAAGATATTTGGTTTGCTCTAGAAGATAGATATGAAGATAATGATATAGTTAAAAAGCTTATGGATGGTATTACTAATATCTTTATGTTTGATTTACTACTAAGAGAATCTGATAGAACTTTAAAAAATATAGAAATAATAGAAAATGGTACTGATATAAAACTTGCTCCTTTATATGATACATCAAGCATTTTTAGTGACACGAATACTAAGTTAGGTATTGATGAAGAAGACTATTTGAAAAATGATATCGATAAATTGAATAAATTCTTAGAATATTCAGATAACTCCTCAAAAGAAAAATTCTATAGCTATCTTGAAACACTAGATTCTATTGGTATAGAAAAAATAATAAAAGAAACAGAAAAGGAAAATAATTTAATAATTAGTAATGATTTAAAAGATGAATTAATTGCAAAATTCAACGAAAGAATAAGCATATTTAAAGATAATGGAAAAAGAGTTAGCCGACACTAATTCTTTTTAGTTTTATTATATCGCTTAGCATTTTTATTCATTCTATCTATATCTAAACCTAACGAATTAAAAATATAAGATGCATCTAACTTAGAAATATTTTCTGTTATATATTTCATTTCATCTAAAAATCTATCATCTTCTCTTGCTATTGATAGAGCGATAGAAGCTAAATATGTACCTGTTATATAAGGATAAAGATTATAAAAATCATCAAAATTTAACAGTAATTTATTTATAGTTTTATCACAGTTCAATGTAAAAACAACTTTGGCATCTAACATTAAAGGCATATTATTCTTAAAATATTCTCTATCTCTTTCATTATAATTTTCTATTATATTTTTGTAATACCCTATTTCTATTTCCTCAGTTATCTCCATTTCTTTTAAATATTTTTCCATATAGTTAATAATAGGAAAAATATAATCTATAGTTTTATTTTCATCACAATTACGCATAGCATTTAAATAATCAATCTCATCTTTTTTTAAACCTTTCTCACTAAAATAATCCAAAGTAAGTTTCTCATAAAAAATCGATGAATATTCATACTTAAACCCTAGAGGGTTTTTATTATCATAAGCAAAATTAATATAATGAGAAAATTCATGAATCAAATTAAAAACGAATTTTATAGTATTAGAATTATCTAAGATAATATAAATTCTATTTTCTAACTCAGCACAACAATTTATATCATTATTTTTAGTTATTTTAAATTTTTCCTTTAGCACCGCTTGTTCTTCTCGAGATAATTTATCGTAACGAATAATTCTACCTCTATTTTTAAGTTCACAATATAGTTGATACCATTTACCACTCATATCAAATTTAGTTAATAACTCATAAATCATTTTCTCTATGTCTTCATCACAAACATATGAAAACTCTATATCAGGAAGATTTGCATTAATTTGAGCTCTCATACTTTCTTTATTTATTATATCAACAAACAAAGGAAAATAATCAATAACAAATGAATCTTGATAACTATAATCTAAATTATAAATTAGTTTAGTTATTAAATAATTTAGAAGATTATATCTTTCCTTTTCTTTTAGATATTCTTTCATTTCTTCTTTTTTCTTAAATTTCTTGTTTTCTTTTTCAAAATAATATTTCTCAATGCTATTATATATATTATCAAGTGAATATGGATAATTAAAAATATTCACCTGTTCTAAAGCTTGTAAAAACTCATATGGCTTTAAAGTACTAGCAGTTTTATTAGCTTCAAATATATCTTTATATGCATTACTTTTAGCATTCATCTCTATCTCTTCCTCTCATTAGTAACACATATTATACTGCAAAACAAGATCTAAAACAAGAAAAAATGGCTTATTTGCCATTTTTATAAAACTCTACTCTATTTTTAAATTCATCTATACCGATAATCTTTAATAATTGATATAAATTAGGAGTCTTAACTCTACCCGTAAGTAGATGTCTAACCATCTCACAAACATCACCAATATGACCTTTATATAAAGTTGGATTTTCTTTATACATCTTAACACTAGGAGCATAGCCCATCTCTTCTGCAAGGACTTTAACTTGGTTGTACCAATCATCTTCGCTATTAAAGTCTTGATATATCTCTATGTATTTATTAATAACGTCATAATCGATTTCCTCATCTATATCTTTATAGGTTTCATTTCTATCTTTATAGAATAAATCATTGAAGATATAAGCACTTTCAGTTTTGATATCTTTATAAGTTGCAATATCTTTACGAGGTCTCTTACTATCACGTTCTATATTTAAGAATGAAATTAACTTATCTTTATCTTTAATCATTAAATTATAAAACTCTTCATCATACTTTTTATAATAGTTTAAAGCATCGTTATAAATAGTTTCGGCACTAATTCTAGAAAAATAAGTTCTACAGATATTATTTAACTTTTCCATATCAAATAAAGTTCCACCTGTAGGCATTTTTTTAAATGAAAATTTAAAGTCTTCTATAGATTTATCTTTATTTTGTAAATACCACTCTTCGAAGTTAGTATTTGCTAGTGTTGCAAGGTATAGTCTAACACCAACTTTCGGAATACCTGCTTCTTCATAGTAACTAACAGCAAATTCTGGATCTTTTCTCTTACTAAACTTACGGATTTTACCATCTTCTTTTTTAGTAAGAGGCGCAATATGGGCATATTTACATGGTTTAAAACCTAAAACTTGATTAAGTTGTAAATGTTTAGGAAAACTAGGTACCCACTCATCTCCTCTTAATACATGAGTTGTATGCATTAAATGGTCATCTATAACATGAGCGAAGTGATAAGTTGGAATACCATCTTTTTTAAGTATTACTTCATCAATATCGTTTTCTGGTAATACAATATCGCCTTTAATTAAATCATGTAAAATTATCTCATTATGAGAGTCACCAGGTGATTTTAGACGAATAACATAACTATCACCATTATCTAAATGAGCTTTAACTTCATCAAGGGTTAAATCTCTATCAACAGCATAACTTCCATAAATACCAATCTTTTCTTTTCTTAATTCTTGTCCCCTTCTTATATCAGCGATTTCTTCTTCACTCATAAAACAAGGATAAGCTTTGCCTTCACTAACTAACTTTTTAGCATAAGCCCTGTAAATCTCTACCCTTTCACTTTGTAAATAAGGACCATAGTTACCCTCTTTACCATAGCCTTCATCATAGTCTATATCAAAAGCTTTAAGACCATTTATAATAGCATCTATCGCTCCTTCTTTTTCTCTTTTACTATCTGTATCTTCGACTCTAAGATAAAAAATACCTCCAGTTTGTTTAGCAAGCATAGAACTAATAAAAGCCCCATATAAATTACCTACATGCATAAAACCTGTAGGAGAAGGCGCAAATCTTGTAACGTATGCTCCATCTTTTAAATCTCTAGCAGGATACTTTGCTTCAATCTCATCAACAGTTATCTTAATATTAGGAAATAAAAGTTCTGCAAGTTCTTTATTCATCTAAATCACTCCATCTATAAAAAAAATAATTATCTAATTTGGTTGCCCCAGTTAGATTCGAACTAACGCATAATGCGGTCAGAGCGCACTGCCTTACCACTTGGCTATGGGGCAATAAATAACAATTAAATTCTATCACAAAAAGGTTTTGTTGACAACTTGAAAAAAAGATATTTTTATGATAATATGAATATGTAAGGAAAACTTACATATAAATAAAAATGAGGAATACTTAGTTTTGCAGATGGGTATTTGCCTCAAATATTTTTGGTCAAACACCCTAATTACAAAGATGTAATAGGGTGTCCTTTTCTATCTATAAATAATCAACAATATGATAATAATTAATAATATAACTATTAAAAAGTCTTTCTTACCCATAGACATTTCCCCTTTCCACCCCCTGAAATCAAGTAAGATAGAAAGAGGCAAAACACCCATTACTAAGTATTCCAACTATACAATATCATAAATGTATCTATAAAACAAGCGAACAAAGATAAGTTTTATAGATTTTTTAATCTAATTTTTCTTATTTAGTTAATACTTTATCTGGTTGCTTTAGAATACTTTCTGGATGATGAAAAGCTTTTTGAAATAAACTTATAGTATATTCTTCTATATCCCAATGCTGTTCATCAATTGTTTTTTCCTTTCTATTTATCGTAAAACAATATACACAATCATAACCACGATTAAACTCACAATCTTCTTCATTATCTCTAAATACTGAATTGATTTCTTCAACACAACATACCATACTCATATCCCTAGCCATTATACCTATTGCAGGAGTATCAAAAAATATTTCTCCATTATCATCATATTCCCAAAAAGAAAAAATAACATAATTATAATTAAGACAAATATTAAGTTCCTGCCCTAAAAGTTCTTCTTGAAGATTTTTAAATCTACTTTTAACTATATTAGAACTAATTAAATCTAAAAACTGAATTAATCTTTTCTTTTGTTCAGTATTTTCATAATCACTTATCATATATTTAATTCTTTTACAATCTTCTTTTATTGCCTCTTGATATTCAAAAAACAATTCTAATTCGTCTTTAGGCATATCGTCAGAATAATAACTTAAATATAGATAATCCATTATATCAACTTCTTTCTTTTAATCAGTATTGTTTTACTTTTTATGATTAATTGAATAACCTAATCTTTTAGAATCACCATAATTCAATTCACTTAACATATCCATTGTCATAGATAATTCTTCATTTGCTTTTTCAATCATATTTCTTTTTTGTCTATCAGTTAATTCTATATAACCATCTTCACTTACCGCTTCATAAGTCATCAACTGATAACCAATAGTCATACATATATCACTTAAACTTAATCCATCTCTTCCTAAGTATTCTTTACTTACACTAAAAGTCAAATATGTCTCTTTATTATTAGCTTTCTCCTCCATTTCTCTAATCTTTAAGACATTATAAATAATAGGTTTGCATAACCTAATAGCATCCTCATAATTAATTTTATCTCCTACTACATCAATATCTAAACTATCAAATAACTCCTTATATTCATCATTACCTATACTATAAACAAGGTCAATTAAATTAATAGTATTTTGTTTTAAATTACCAAGATACATATTAAAGTATTCTAAGGTAGTTGGATTAAGTTCATAAGTGGATGTTTTTAACTTCTTCATAAAATTATCTACAAAAATCTGTGATTTACTTTTATTACTATTATCCTCTTTAGTATTATCTTGATTATCTTCCTTTTCCTTGTCTTTCAAAAATATAGTAATCTCTTCTTCTGTTAATTTTAGTCCTGCACTATTAACATAATCTCTAATTTCACTAAAAGAGATTCCTAAATTATCAGCACAAATAGAATAAATTATATATTTATCTATATAATCCCAATATTCTCCATATAATGCATATCTTTCTTCTAAATCAATATATTTATTAATATTTATATCTATATTTTTCATAACGTTACCTCCATTAGAAAAAACATGCAAAAACTACATATATTTTTGCATTGATTTCATCATTTGATTAATTTGTTTTTGATTAGGTTTTCTACCCATCTGCATCATTAAAGCTTTAATCATTTCTTCATTAATAGGCGGATTCTTCTTCATATATCTTTTAGTAACAGTTCTCGCTATAAAAAAACCAATCACCGCTCCTATTACTAAACCTATTAAAATCATTAATATATCGTGTAACATAATAACACTCTCCTTACAACAATATATTACCTTAAATTAGAAAATTAAACAAGAATTTTCTTACTATCTAAGAAGAAATAATCTTGATTTTTAAAGTCAACAGCAAAATAAGTGTTATTAATACTATTTAACTCATCAAAAAAGAAACAGTCATAATAGTTAGTTTTAACCAGCATATAGGCTCTTTTTACTACTAAAGTACTAATCTCATCATGAACAGGATTATTGTAGTAATGTATTTCTCCTTTCTTGCTATAAGGAATGCTCTGATGATATTTAACAAACAAATATCTATCAGTCTTATCTTTATCTATCTTCTTAGTTAATTGCCTAAACAAGCTATAACCATAATTTAAATCTTCTTTTTTTAAAGTATAGATTTGTTCGAAAATATTATATAGAATACTAGGTTTATCTATATATAGATTCTTAAATTCATCTTTAAGTTCAAAAATAAAAAACTCTCTCATTACAATCACCATCTTAACTATAACAAGAAAGTTTTAAAAACATTGTCGAATTATTTAATTACCTCTTCTATTTTTAAAGCAATTTCATCAGTAGTAAAATGGAACTTAGTATTTATATCATCCCTACTACCACTATATCCAAATCTATCTACTGTAAATAAATAATTATCATTGTATGCAAATTTATACCAAGAATAAGCAGATGACTTTTCAATTATAAATTTCTTTTTACCAATAGGAAGTAGTTCTTCTTTTTCTTCTTCACTTAATAGATTATATCTTTCAATACTTGGCATTGATACTATTCTAAAGTCATAACCTTTTTCAAATAAAGCATTAACTACATCAAAGGCAAGATCTACTTCTTCACCTGTTGCAATAATAACACCATCTAGCTTTCTTTCTTCTTGTTTTATAACGTATGCTCCTTTAGAAACATTTGGAACAGAAGATGTTTCTCTTATTTTAGTTTCATTACGTCCTAAGATAATACAAGCAGGTTTATTTTCTTCAAAAATAGTTTTATAAACACCAATAACTTCATTACTATCACTTGGTCTAAACACTTCTAAATTAGGTGTTGCTCTAAGTTCCACTAATTGTTCAACTGCTTGATGTGTTGGACCATCTTCCCCTACTGTAATTGAGTCATGAGTAAATATATAAGTAACTGGTAAATTCATAAGACAAGATAGTCTTAAAGCTGGCTTTAAATAGTCGCTAAAAGTTAAATATGTAGATACAAAAGGACGATATCCTGATAGTGCAAGCCCATTAGCGATAGCGGCCATAGCAAATTCTCTTACCCCAAAGAAGATATTTCTACCATTATAATCAAGAGATGAAAAGTCTCCTTTATCTGTTAAGTATGTTAGAGTTGAACTAGATAAATCTGCCGCTCCTCCAAAGATTAATTTACTAGAGTTAGCAAGAGAATTTAACACTTTACTACTAGCTTTTCTTAATGATTCAACTCTTTCTTCTGGATAAGCATAATCTAAGTTGGTTAGTTCTATTTTTTTATCATTAGAAATTATTGAATCTAATAACTCTTTAGTCTTATCATCAAGATTATTGTATTTTTCATTAAATTCATTTTCTAAATTACTACATCTATCATCTATAAGTTTCTGAAAATCTTCTAAAGCTTCATTAGAGATTGTAAATGGTATATCTCTTAGTCCTAATTCAGTTTTTATACTAGTAATATCTTCATCATCTAATGGTTTTCCATGAACGATATTTTTACCAGCGTTACGAGAATATTTTCCTATTGTTGTCTTTACTTGAATTAAGCTAGGTAAATCACTATTTTTAGCATCTTTAATTGCTTTATCTATCTCTTTAATATCATCACTAACTGTACTAACATTAAAGCCCATTGCTTTAAATCTAGATTCTATATCATCAGTAAATGTTTTCTTAGTATCACTATCAAGACATACATGATTAGAGTCATATAAAAGTATTAAGTTATTAAGTTTAAGATTACCAGCAAGTGATAGTGCTTCATAACTTACCCCTTCCATTAAATCTCCATCACCACATAAACAGTATACTTTATAGTCAATTATATTATTTTTCTTATCATTAACTAGGGCTTCTGTATGTTTTTCAGCGATAGCCATACCAACAGCCATGGCAACTCCTTGACCTAGAGGACCTGTTGTCGCATCAACTCCAGGTGTAACTCCGTATTCAGGATGACCTGGTGTAATAGAATTTATTTTTCTAAAACTCTTTAAATCATCTAGTTCAATATTAAATCCAGCCATCGCAAGAGTTGCATAAAGTAAAGCTGAACCATGTCCTGCACTCATAACAAACCTATCTCTATTAAAAAAGTTAGGGTTATCTTTAGAAAATCTTAAATGATGAGCATAAACAGTATAGATGATGGAAGAAGCACCTAGAACAATACCAGGATGTCCACTACTTGCTTCATGAATCATATCAATACCTAGACCTCTTATTTGATTAACAATTCTTTCTTCATTAATATTATCTTCACTACTTTTAGTAAAAGCTAGCATATTATCACTCCTTAGTTAATACTATCATATCATATTTAAAAATTAAGTCAAAAAAAGTTTATTGATTATGTAAGTTTTCTATGCTAAAATTTAGTTGTAATGCCGGTATAGTTTAGTGGTAAAACAGATCCTTGGTAAGGATCAGAGGCAAGTTCAATTCGCGCTTCCGGCACCAGTGACGAATCTGTTCGAACTATTTGAACTTTAAATATACTTTCAGTCTGAAATATGACTGATTTTTGTTTTATATAAAAGTTCCCACTGATATTTTGATACTTGTGTCAAAATACCTAGGGGGTTAAATATTTTGTCACAACAAAATACAATTATGGATTATAAATAAAAATATGATATAATGTGTTATAATATTTGAAACAAGAGGTGATTTTGATGAGAAAAGAACCTACTGATAATTATATTAATTTTGCATTATTAGGAAACAATATTTATGACATAAATTTTATGAAATATTTATTTTTATCACAAAATGTTAATTCATATTATTGCGATAAATATCAAATAGATGATGAAGAAAAAGAAATCATATTAAGAAGCATTGCATATTTTTTTGGTACAAAAGGTCCTATATTAATTGATGATATAGAATTAAGAAGAATATTTGATGATAATGGAATACCCCAAAAATCTATTTTACCTAATTTATCTTCAGAAGATATAATTAATCAGATAGATAACTGTTTAAAAAGTGATGCGGTTTATGTTTGTAATTCGAATGGTAATTTAGATAAATATACAATGTTTATATTAGGTTATTTAATGGCAATGGAGCAAGAAATTTTCTTCTGGAACGATATTGATGAATCAGAGTGGTTAATGTCATGTATTTCTAAAAAGAATAGTAACGGTTATAAAGAAGTTGTACAATTTCCTTTAGAAATAATTAGAAATTTTGCATATCCGTATTTATTTAAAAAGGAAAAATTAAAAATGCAACCAGGAAAATATGGTGAAATAATAGTTGATGATAAAGGAAATATAGGTGTTGAGAGAAATGTAGAATTTAATTTGCAAGTAGAAAATCAAGAAAGTAAAAAAAATACAATTTCATTGTTAGGAAGTTTGAGGAAACAAATAGAATCTATTAAAGAAAAAATATTACAATTAGAAGAAAGTGGGTATGAAATTTTAGCACCTAAATTATCCAATGTAAAAACAGATGAAAATGGTTTTATAATCTTTGAAGATGATGTAAGTGATAATCCTATTATAATAGAATCAGATTTTATTGAAAATTGTTTAAAATCAGAAAGTGTTGTTGTTTGTGATAAAGATGGATATGTTGGAAACACTGTTATGTTTGAAATAGGGTATTTATTAGCAAAAAAGAAAAATATTAAATTTATTCAAAAACCAAGTGAAATTTGGTTAGCAGATGTAGTAGATTATTTTTCAAAGTCAAACGATATAAAAATATTATCAAAATATAAAAAATGTTAGTTGAAAATAATAAAATATTATCTCTTTCTTTGGTTGTTAAGATAATTATAGTTATTGATTCATATACTAATTATTTTATGAAAAGTTGTAGATATCTACGACAATCGCACCAGTTTTAAAGATAAACTCGAGCTTTTCGAGTGGTAATAAATTGCTAACAAACATAAAAATTTTCTTTTTGGAAAGCATTTAAACATAATTTCATCAAGCCGCAAAGCAAAATTGTGTTTTTATTTATGTCTAATTAATGATTTTATTTTATTTTTAACAATTAATTTTTTAGAAGAAATATTAAATCTATTTATGATTTCTTCTTGATTACTACAAGGAAATTTTATTAAATCGCCAGTAAAATCTAAACTTTGACATCTATTACTACACACTGTTTTGATACTTACGTTATGATACAGATTTTCAATATATTCGCATCTTACATTCCAATCGTTTTTATTATATATTACTATTATTGGCTGAACTGTTGTTGTGTTTCCTTCTGTTGTACACTTTGTAATTACAATAAAATTAAATTCTCTTACTTGAGGATTTGGATGTGATAAAAGTTTTTCAAAGTTAAAATCCTCTATATTAGTCATTGAAATTGGAAAATCCACATAACTATTATAAACTTGTATATTATATTCTTCGCTAATCATAATAGTCCTCCTTTTATATGAAATATTGTACCAAATTTCTGACGAAAAGTCTTTAGTTCTATCAAAAAAATATATTAAACCTGTTCGGCAAGCTCAATTATAAACTTTGATTATATAAACAACAAATTATTCTTAATCTTTTTTCATATCTATTCATATGATTTCTATAAGTTTCTTTCATAATACGAAAAATTTTAATAGTTCTATTTGTATGTTCTATTTTAATACGTTCTGATGATAATACCATGTTATGTTCTTTTTCTTCTTTAGTAAGTTCATGATACTTACTTTTTTTATATGGAATTTTTGCATTTTTTAATTCATTCTGAACTCCTTGATAACCACTATCAAATTTACCACCAATGCCTAATTCATTTAAATCATCTATAATATCACTATCTTTAAGCATTTGATAATCGTGTACTTTTCCTTTTTCATTATATACATTAATAATCCTTGTTGTATTTTCGTCTATTATAATTTGATTTTTAGTTGTATGCCTTTTTATCTTTCCAGAATAGTTTTCCTCTCGATCGTTTTTGGGCCTTTCAATACCTTGCTCTTCAACATCACCTATAATATATTTAACTTCATATCCTTCTTGTTCTAATTTGGCTATTTCACTTTTTATATCTTCTAGACAAAATAATGGATGTTCTGATAATGTATTTTCTACCCATTTAATACTATCGCAAACTGTTGATGGAGAAAGATCATAATCTAATCCCATTTGTCTCATTGCTCTGTATTCTCTCCAATAGGTTAAAGCAAGTACTAGTTTACATCCTGGACCAATTCCTTTAAAACTACCTTTTTCATGTATTTGATTGTACTTTTCTTTTAGTATTTCTAACATTTTAAAAAATACTTCTCTTTTTACACCAGTATGTAGTTTAAAATTTTTATCATCCTCAATTTGTAACCATTTTTCTAATTTTATTTGGATTCCTTTTTTTAACATGTTTATCAGTTGTTGAATTATCTTTTAAACATTCTTCAATGATTTCCTTATATTCCCTTAAATATTGTTTTTCTTTTACATTTTCATTGATTGCATTAAAAATTATAATTATAAGCATACCTACTATTATTCCTATAAGTGCTATTAATATATACATCATTATCATCACCACTTTTATATTCTTGAATCAATGATATCATATTTTGACTATTTTGTTCAATAACCTTGCCGAACAGGTCTAATATATAAATTATTATGTAAAACAAACAAAAAAGAACCTTTAAATGAGGATTTATTAAAAAATATGTATCAAGAATATTATAATGGCAGTAAAATATTTGAATTTGATAAAAACATAAGTAAAAATGATTTTATACATATTTTTTCTACAATAGATGATGTTTTAAGACTAAAATTAAACGATGAAGAAACAAAAAATGCCATGTATAATTATTTATATCTTTTAATGGCAGATGCCACAGATGGACAGTTTGTAGATACTAATTGGTGTATTAAGTATATTTGGTACTTATGTGCTAGAACTGATAATACAAGTCAAAAATATAAAGATTGTATTTCATTCATACAACAAAGATTAATAAAAGAATTTAATATAAAAGAAAATATTAAAGAAAAAGTTAAAAGAAAAATATATACAAGTTATATGTCTAATATCTAATAAACAGATTATTACATTGAGTTTAATCATACATTTAAAATTAATTATAACTTAATTTTAAAAAAATATATGAATAATTAAAAAAATACTGGTTATTATAATAATGTACATAAATAATATGTACAACACCAGGAAGTCTTACTACTGGTCTAAAGAGCTTTATGCTCTTTTCTTTTTACCAAAAATTACATCTTTAATTAGACAAAATTCTTGCATATTTTAATATAAGATAACAAAGACTAATAGTGGAAAGGAGGATGAAAATGAAGAAAAACTTTAGTAAATTTCTATTATTAACAATATTAACTCTTGCTTTAATTCCTACTTTAAATGTTAACGCTTCAACTAGTAAAACAGTTAATAACGAAGCTGAACTAAAAGAAGCTTTAAATGATAACAATATATCAACTATTATTCTTGGTAGCAATATTGAAACAACTGAGAAGATTAATATAATGAGAGATGTTACTATCGATGGTAATAATAAGACTATTAAGTATGTAGGAACATTTGGAAAAAATCAAAGTAGTGATAATACTGTTTGGGGAGGAATTTATGTTTTACAAATTTATAAGAGCAATGTTACTTTAAAAAACATTAAATTAACTGGTGGTAATGCTGGACTTCTAATAAATGGCGGTCATGCCACTTTTGTAGGAAGAATTGATGTTTCTGGTAATGGATTCGGCGGTATTGAACTTGGTAAAGGTAGTGGTGTTACTTCTTCTCCTACTCTAACTATAAGTGATGATGCTGAAATTATTAATACAACAGAAACAGCAGATGCCCCTACTTTGTGGGTTCCTTCAGATACTAACGGTGCAGTTATAGAAATTGGTAATACTCAATTTGAATTAAATTCTGGAGAAGAACTAACACTTGATGAAATAAATGAACTAGAAGAATCTATAGAAAATCCTGAAACAGGAGATTCTTTAATATTAAATATTATATTTTTATCTATATTTGTTATTTTATCAAGTTATGCATTTAAAAAAATACTAAACAAAGAATGAGGAGAAACTAGTTAGTTTCTTCTTTTTTTAAAAGTTTAGCATGCACTACTATTCTTTTACCAAAATTATTTTTACACGTAGATAAAGTAAGTATTTTATCATTTGTATTAACATTAGTCCCAAAATTAAAAATACTCCTTTTCATAATAGTTTCTAAAAATTCTTTAAAATATTTAGTATTACTAAAATAAGTCTTAATATAGTAACTTTCTTTAGATATTGTATAAACACTAAATATCTTAAAAGTTAATTTTTCTTCACGTGTATCAACTGTTATATAATAATTATCTTTATTATTTAGCCACTCTTCTTCAAATAAATTACTCAAACTACCAAACATAGTATTGTCTAGTCTATGATGTCCATAAATAATATTATTTTTAGAAAGATTCTCTAAATCATTACGATAATCTAAAAATATAGCACCAGCACTACTCTTCTCTTTAGTATAAGAATGATTTAAGTAATAAGTATTATCACTACTTTGTACAATTGGATAATTAATATTTGTATTTTTTATTTTTATAATTCCTACTACTTCACTATTTATTTTTTTTAACTTAAGAAAATCAGTATTACTTTTCACTTTTTCTAGTTTTTTAGTTAATTCTAAATTATCTTTATAATCATAATAATAATCTGTAATATTATAAACTAGTAACATTATCAATAATCCTACAATAAAAAAGAAAATATATTTATATCTCAAGTTAATCACCTCACTAATATTATTAGCATTAACATGTCATATTATGTAAAGCTATATAATTTTATTTTTATCACTTTATTTTAAATAATTTTTAGGATATAATTTAACTATAATATATTATATAAGGAGTGTGTATATGAACAAGAAAAAAACAATAGCAATAATTGTGATAATTATTGCAGTGGGATTATTAGTTGCAGGAGGTATCTTAGTTTATCAAAATTATTCTAACAAAAATAGAATAGTAACATCATTTAATGAGCTTAAAGCTGACTTAGAAAAAGTTATACCATTAAATAATGAAAATAGTAATGCACCTGTTAAACAAACTGTAACAGGTACAACTACTTTTAACATTAATCCATTATTAGGTAATAGTAGTGATGGTAGTGATATTATTATCAATAACTTAAATAGCAGTTCATTTAACTATCAATATCGTCTTGATACAGAAGCTAAAAAGATGTATTTAGATGGTTCTCTAGTACAAAATACTGCTGAAACTTTAGGTATTAACTTTTATCAAAATGAAAATATTAGTTATATCTTCTTAAGAAACATCTTTGACAAATATATCATGATTAATGATAATGATATTTTCACCTATCTAGAAGAAAATCAAAAAGCAATTGATGATATTAATTACATCTATGACAAAGTTATTGAAAGCTTAGGTAATAATATCACTAGTGATGATATAAAAGTATCTACTGAAAATAATGAGAAAAAGATTAGTTTAGAACTTGATGAAAAAAGACTAAATGAAATATCAAACAATATTATCAACGATTTAAAAAATGATAATAGAGCTAAAGAAATTTTAGGAGAAAATATTGATAATCTTGATACATCTAATGATAGTAATAATAGCGATTCAAAAAGTTACTTAGCTTATAATATCTATTTAAATAAAAATGATATTGCAACATATGAATTTGTCTTAAATGATAGTGAAAATAATTATAGTATTGCCTATAACAAAAAAGAAAATAGTTTCTCAATTAAAGAAAATGACAAAGAAACTTTTAAAGGTGTTATAAGTACTAAAGATAATGCTACAACAATAACATTAACAAGTGATAATACAAATATAGGTACAATTACTATAAGTGAAAACAACATTAGTGCTAACATCATCTTTGATGAAGCGACTAATACATCATTAACAGTTAATATTAATAGTTTAACATCAGAAAATACTACAACTACTACTGCCGATATCGCTATATCTAGTAGTGGTACGAACATTGATATTTTAAGTCTTACTGATATTAAAACAATAACTGATAATGTTGCAAATTTTGATAATATAGATACTACTAATAGTATAGATATAAATAATTTAACTGAAACTGATATGACCACAATTCAAAATAATTTAATGATTGTCCTATATAGCTTTATGGGAATAACAATGTAAAAAAGAAGCGTTAGATGCTTCTTTTTTTATGTAAAGATTATTTTTTCAAAGATTGAAGATTCTTCTCTCTTTGATTCTACTTGATAGGCAAAACAGGATAATTCGCTAAAAAAACGTTCAAATTCTTGATAATAACTTCCATAAGCTGAACCATTAATTCTTATACGAACTTTCATAACATCACTATAATAATTATCACTAACTATAGAAATAATAAGTTCTTTTTCACTAAGGTGCAATTGTAGGGTACTATTGCATTAAACCAAATATCGCCATCACTAATCTTCTCAATACTAAATCTTTTTTCCCCTTTTTCTACAATTATTCCATCTGGCCTACATTTTAAATCAAAAGTATTATCCATAACTACCCATTATTTATATTAATAAAATAAATATCTAAAGTGGTGTCCATGGCGGGAATTGAACCTGCGACCTCTTCCTTCGGAGGGAAGCACTCTATCCAACTGAGCTACATGAACATAATTAAATTATAGCATTACATTATTTAATTTACAACTTTAGAATTTGACATCACAGTAAGAATAACATAAACTATTATTAGATAAATTAATTATCTAGTTAGGAGTTTATATGTGTGGAATTGTTGGGGCAATTTCTAATAATAGAAATATAATGCCAATCTTAATAACAGGTTTAGAAAATTTAGAATATCGGGGGTATGATTCAGCAGGAATTGCTTATTCAAAAGATAATAATGTTAACATTATTAAAGTTACAGGTAAAATAAGCAATCTTAAACAGAAAATAAGTAAAGATGTTGAAAGTAATATTGGTATTGGTCATACTAGATGGGCTACTCATGGACAAGCAAATAGTATTAATGCTCATCCTCATAAGTTTAAGCATATTACTATCGTTCATAATGGTATTATTGAAAACTTTATAGAAATAAAGGAAAAACTAAAAGAAAAAAATTATCAATTTAAAACAGATACTGATAGTGAAGTTGCAGCCGCTTTACTAAATTATTACTATGAAAAATTTAATAATATAGAAAAAGCTATAAAGGAATTTATAAAAAATGTAATTGGTAGTTACGCTATATGTTTAATGCTTGATGATGATTTAGAAAATATTTATACAATAAAAAAAGAAAGCCCTTTAGTTATTGGTACTACTGATAATACTAATATAATCGCTAGTGATATAAGAGCAATATTAAAATATACTAATAAATATTATATATTAGATGACTTTGAATATGCTAAAGTTAATGCTAAAGAAATAATAATAAAATCTAAAGATGGGAAAATTATCAACAAGAATTTAAAGGTATTTACTGAAAAGAACATTGATAATTCTAAAGGCCATTATAATCATTATATGTTAAAAGAAATTATGGAACAGAAAGAAACGATACTTAATACTATTTTACCATTTATAGAAGAAGGAATAGACTCTTTAGAAAAATTACCTGATTTAACAAAATATCAAGAAATAGCAATTGTTGGCTGTGGAACTGCCTATCATGCTGGCTTAGTAGCAAAATATCTTTTTAAGGAGATTGCTAATACAAAATGTAATGTTTATATTGCTAGTGAATATAGATATCAAAATAATTTTCTTAACAAAGACACTTTAACTATCTTTATTTCTCAATCAGGAGAAACAGCAGATACTATCGCTGCCTTAAAACTAGTAAAAAATAAAGACTGCCCTACTCTTGGTATTATCAATGTTAAAAATAGTACTATGTCTTTCTTAGTAGATAAATGTCTATATACTAATGTCGGAAATGAAATAGCGGTAGCCTCTACTAAAGCTTACACCGCTCAAGTAGCACTTCTATCTCTATTAGTACTAGCTCAAGCTTATAGAAATAAATCTCTTTCTAAAAAAGAAGTTTTACAAATAATTGAAGAGTTCAAAAATATTAAAACATTAGTTAATGATGTTCTAAATAAAAAAGACTTATATCAAAAACTTGCTAAAGATATCTATAAAGAAGAAGATATCTTCTATATAGGAAGAGGCCTTGACTATGCTCTTGCTATGGAAGGAGCTTTAAAATTAAAAGAAATATCTTATATTCATAGTGAATCATATGCAGCAGGAGAATTAAAGCATGGTACAATTTCTCTAATTAAAAAGAATACTCCTGTTATAAGCAGTGCTACTAACGCTAACTTAAATGCTAAAACAATTAGTAATTTAAAAGAAGTTTTAGCAAGAGGAGCAAATGTGTATTTAATAACTGATGAAAATTACAAAGAAGATAATATCAACATCATAAATATACCAAAAGTTAATATATTTATTAAATCATTACTTATAGTCATCCCTTACCAATTGATCGCTTACTATATAGCAGTCTTAAGAAAAACAGATATAGATAAACCTAAAAACCTTGCTAAATCTGTTACAGTCGAGTAAAATATGACTCAGGTGATAATATGATTTATTATGATATAAATAATAAGGAAGTTATAATTCCAGATGAAATACTAAATAATGTAATTAATAACGGTGAATGTGGAACTGTATATCGTCTTAGTGATAATTTATGTTTTAAAAAATATGATAGAACTTTCACTACTAAAAATTTTAGAATTAATAAAAAGATAGTAGATTTATTAAATAGTATTGACAATGACAACATAGTAGAAATAATTGATATTTTATTTAGTGAAAAACAAGATCATCATTATACAGCAGATGCTTATATTATGAAGTATTATCTAGAAAAATATAAAAACATTTTAGAATTACCCACTACTTATCTTTTAGAAAATGTCGAAAACATATTAGATTTAAGTAGGAAATGTAGTGATTTAAATATTAGATTTGGGGATTTAAAAGCTGCTAATACTATTTATACTAAAGATAAAGTTGTTCTACTAGACCCGGATTTATATGATACACCATTTTATATGTCATCAAAAGAGTTAATCAAAATAAATAATTCTATTATATCAGGATTTTTTAATGAATTGATATTAAACTCATTAAATACAAACTATCAAGAATTTCTTACTAGCAACAATCTTTTTGCCTATAGTTTCAGTTTCAAATTATTTCCAATAACAGCAAATGCTAATAAAACTATTAAAGTATTAGAAAAGAAATTGAAGGGATATGATAGACCAATTGATTATGTATATAGTAAAAAAAAGACTAAAAAACATCAAATTTAAAATTTTGTCAAAAATTATTATCTAAAAACGCAAAAAAGATATTGTCAAATATCTTTTTTCATGATATTATTTAATTATCAGTTTTGGCGAGATAGCTCAGTTGGCTAGAGCGCTCGGTTCATACCCGAAAGGTCGAGGGTTCGAATCCCCCTCTCGCTACCAATTTTGATTATTTTACTAGGTTTTAAGCCTAGTTTTTTTATTGGAAATATCTAAATGGATATTCATCTTTTTTATTTTCAGAACAAATGATATAATTATCTAAACAACAAATAGTAATTTGTTGAAAAGATGGGATGGAAAATTTATATGTTAGTAAGTAAAATAATAAGTAGCATTATAGAAATAATTTTAATTAGTTCTTTACCATTTATTTGGTGGCTAATATCAGCAAAGAAAAAAGAAAATTTTTTTAGTTGGATTGGTTTAAAAAAAATAGAAAATACAAAAACAACATTGATAAATACAATCATAATATCATTAGTTTTTATGACTGTATCTATTCTTACTCTTTATTTGATAA
>CALVQY010000005.1 GCA_944358355.1 uncultured Bacilli bacterium
TCACTATTCCAATCATCAAAGGTCTTAAAAACTCTACCACTAGAATTATAAGAATATAAGTTAAGAACATTATCAATGCTATAATCATCTAGTATTTTAGACCAGTAGATAATAAAGCGATTCCAATTATAAGAATTATCTTGAATATCTTTTAAAGTTTCATCCCTTATATTAAAAAAATCATTTACAAACTCTTTATTCACTTTTAACCCTCCTAACTATTCAAATATTTATTAAGTATTTTTTCTTCTAAAATTTTTCTAATATATTTATTAGTTCTATTTTCATATTCATAAGACTTTATTGTATCTATCAATAATTTCTTATCATCAGTTTGATTAAATTGTTGGTGTAAATAAGATAAAATTTTATCATATTCATTTATTTTACCTATGATATTTTTATAAGTGCTTTTTAATTCATCATCAGAAATATTATTATAATAATTCATTAAAATATTGTTATTAGGATTATAAGTTGCACCTAATTGCATAACATAAAGACAATCTTCATAAGCAATATCTAAATATCTACATAATGTTTTTATTAATGATAATTTCGGATTTTTGATTTTACCAGATTCTATTTTAGATATTGTGGCATTATCTAATCCACTTAATCTAGCCAGTTTTCTCATAGAATAGCCTTTATCTATTCTTGCTTTTGCAATATAATCTCCAATATTAGTCATTCCTACACCTTCTTTCACATTTCTTTTTCTTTATTAACTAAAAAAACCTCAATTAATGAGTTTCTATTTTTACGATTAACTTTTCCTTTATCTGATATAGCATTATAGAAAAAATCTAATTTACTACTTAATTCTTCTAACTCTTTTAGATCGTTAGTTGATAATGGTGGTGCTAGATACAACTGGGCTATGATGTTATTATCATCTTTAACGTATTCAACATTAAAATCAATCTTGCCAAAGACTTTTAATACCTCATTTATTATCGATACTAACTTTGTCTTAATTTTAGATTCAGCAGTATCAAGTTTAGGCTCTTGATTACTTTCTTTATCATTAGCCTTTAATTGTTCTACTGTATAGTATGTATTTGCTAGTCTTTCAAGTGGTCTTATTTTTCTATCAATAAAGCCTTTTTTATAACAACTAAATTTTTGATAGATTACAGTATCACGAAAAATTGGATAACCTATTGTTGGAAATATAATAGTTTTATAATGTAATTGCTTTATTTCATCAGCAGTTAATAATCTTCTTGAAATTAGGCTTGTACCTTTACTACCATTATTATTAAGCAAACTCATTGAATAATTTAATGATGTAGTTTCTACTCCATGTGTTCCAAGTCTTGAACTAATTGCCTCTGCTGTTTCTTGTGTATTTGTTTTTAAATAAGCAAGCCCACAGTTATCTTGTATTATTTGGCTAACCTCTTTACCATATAAATTATCAAGTTGAGCAAAACTTTGTAAGAAAAACTGAAAATACATTCCTCTACTTCGAGCTACTGATACGATTGTTTCAATGTCCTGTAAAGGTGGTGTATTTGCAAATTCATCAAGTAAAAATACAAGTTCAACTGGTAACCTTTTATTAGATTGTTGATTACATAACAATACTAATCTTTTATAAATCAAAGATACTACTACTGATACTAAAGTATAATATATTTTTGACTCGTCTGGTATGCAACAATATAATACTGTTGGCTCTTTTCCTAATATATCAAAATCAAAGTCAGAATTTGATGTTATATTTTCTACATTTACATCATCAAACAGAGTCATTCTTTCATTGAATATTGATGTTATACTTTTATAAGTGTTTTCGCTAGTAGAAATAATTGGTATTAATTTATCTTTACTCTTAAATCCATAAGGCTTTGCCTCTACATATTTCCTTAACGATTTTATATTTTTATCAGTCATGGAACTATTTTGAAATTTTTTCATAGATGTTAATGTTATTTGTTCTCTTTTAATTTTCCCATCGGCATAATCTTCTAAAAATAAAAAAATAATACCATATAGTAAATCACTCGCACTATTATTCCAAAAAGCCTCTTTTGCAGTTTTATCAGCCATAATCATAGTGCATATATCATTTACTATTTGATTACACCCTGCATAATGTGTTATTGCTTTATTTTTATATTTTATTTTTAGTTCTTCTTCTTTTTCTTTATCACTCAATTTCTCGTTTTTATCAAAAAGTTCATATTCATTAATTGCAGTTTCAAGTAAATTAGAATGATTAGAAAACTCTGGATTTCTAAAATCTAATGTAAATACATTATAACCATTATCTTTAAACATCTTACTTGTTGTAGAAAAGATTTCGCCTTTTGGATCAGTGATGAAAACACTCTTTTTATTTTTAGCAGTTGCTATAAAACTGCATTCTGGAATAACTGCTGTCGCACTTTTACCACTACCAGTTGATCCTAGATAAATCCAATGAGGTGTTGTCATATCAAACCATACATATTTATTATCCTTTGAATAATAAACTGGAAAACCACTTTCAACAATATTACTTATTTTTTCTTTTCTAAAGTTCTTTTTTATTTCTTGAAAAGTTGACCACCTAGCACTACCATGTTCATTATTATCTTTAATTTTCTGCCTAGTTATAAGTGGTTCAATAAAATATAAAAAGATAATTATTAATACAACTATAACTAAAATGATAATATAAGGAATTGGCATAATTATCTTTCCATTTCTTCATCTATTTCATTCATAACATCATCTAGCATATCTTCATCAATTACTTTATAATCTTTTACTTCCTCTACTCCAGTTTGCAAATTAACTAACCTATCTATAATATCTTTTCTTACATCTGGATCACATTTATCTAAAAAGAAACCAATTGTTGTTAAAATAGGCTTATCAATGTTTGGGTTATCAAAATCATATACTTTTAGGTTTTCGGTATGACCAAGTTTTTCATTTACATCTACAATAATATCTGGTAAATCTTCATATCTAGCAACTATTTCCTCACTACCATTATCTATAAAAACCAATCTTTCTTTACTATTAAGTATTTGCTTTACTTCTTCTTCATTATACATTTTTAGTATTCCCTGATTCTCGTTCATTATTTTTTTCCTCCTTTACTAAACTTTCTAAAAATTCAGTTTCACATTTAATTGATGTTATATATAAATGTGCTAAATCTTTCTCTAATTTATTTTTTGTATTTTTCATTTTCGTTTCGTATTTACTGACAGTCCTTAAATTATCTTTAATCCTCATATTAATCAAAGTAATTATTTTGTTATAATCTTCGACAGTCTTTTGCATATTAGCAAATTCTAAATTTAATTTTGAAAAATCCATCTTATTTTTCCTCCTTTATTTCCTTAACATATATTTTTCTATGATATATAAGTAATTCTTTAGTTAAAGTTTCATCTTCATATATCCAATATCTACTGCCCCAAAAATTTCTCCATAATATCTTAAACTTTTTAAACATAATTATCTTTCCATTTCATCTTTATAAAAGTCATAATTATCATTGTCAATTGCTTGTAAAATATCAGAGTAATCCATATCAGCAACTTTATCCATAAAAGAATTATCTTTTGCATAGCACTCTGTTAAGAAAAAAGCAATTTGAGGTGCAGATAAATTCATATATTCATCATCAAGATATAAGTCATAAGCTAGTTCTTTAATATCAGTAACTACATCATCACTTATATTAATATCTTCATTTTTAGCAACATCATAAATACTGTCATAAATGCTATAAACTGTTAAATTAGATTTATCTTCATTTGATAACATTTTGTATCTTTCTAAACTGTTCATCTTCTTCCTCCTCTCTTGAACACTTGCTTGATATAACACAAGCACAATATAAAAAAAGCAATAAGAATAACCCTATTGCAATTAAAATAATCTTTATCATAATTCTTCCTTTCTTTCACAACAAAAAAGACCAACTAATTAAAGTTGATCTAATCGATAAATTGTAATTTGTTTTTATTTATTATTCTTTTTCCATTTTCTAATTCTACCTCTAAAATTTTTGAAATTAGCAATAGTATTTAGATGTATTAATCTACATACACTAAATTCTTTACCATTTGTTTTCGCCCAATTTCTTTTTCCAGTTTCTAATAATTCTACATCAGATAAGTTATTTACTAGTTGGATAATATTATCAACATTTTGATTAAAAGTATTAATTAACTCTTTTAAAGAATAGTCATTATATTTATCATAAAAACTTTGATATAACCAGTCTAAATTATTCCATTTCCACTCGGTAGCAAGTGGTGTTTTTTGAATGCTTTTTTGTTCTTCATTTTCCCAAGCTAAAACTAAATCCATCCAACCTATGCAAAATGATAACATTTGAAAAGGAGTATATCCAATTTCATCAACAACTATATTTATAGACGATTCTTCTATATCTGAATATTCTTTAATAAACAAATCAGCATTATTTTTAATTGCTTCTACCAATTCTAATTTATTACTGTATTTCATAATTCCTCCATTAAATTTGAATTATAATTCTATTAAACTATTTTCAAAATCTTTAACATAGTATTTTATATTTTTTGTTCCTTTTGAAATGATAGTATGTCCTTCTTCTTCAAGTAATCTTTTTTGTAGTTCTATTGCTTCAGGATATTTTACATTTAACTCGCCATCTGATTTTAATGTTCGCCAATAAGGTGTAATATCAGTATCTCTTTGATAACTAGCCCAAGCAACTATATTTACAAATATTCCTGCTGTCATTGGATCAGTAAAATCTGCATTATTTTGTTTTGCGAGATAATCTCTCATTTGACTTACTGTAACTAATTTTCCTTTTGGAACTTTTTTCATAAGTGTATCATAATAAAGTGGTGGTGCAAAAAACATTTTAGTTCCACCATATTTTTTAATAGTCTTTTCATCTTCTACAATTTGTATTTTAGGCATATCTTTATTGTTTTTCATCATAGCATTAAAATCATTTTTGTTTTCATTAGCCATACTATCAACTCACTTTCAAATTACTATTTATCTGTCTGATAATATTATACCATAGGTTATTTAGTTTTATCATCATAATTGAATAACTTACTAAATTCTTGTGATGCTTTTTCCATTTCATAATTAATGTTCTTAATGGCTTTCTCTATTTTATGCTTACTAGGAAATTTAGAAATATAACTATTGCCTTTAAAATAATTATCTAATACTTGCCTTCTCCTTTGCTTATCACTAAAATTATTTCGTTTACTATTTTGATAAACAACTTCTTGTATTAAATCATCAATAGTGATTTTATCAGCATTATTCTTATTTTTTACATACATAGAAATATGATTATATTTATATAAAGCATGATTTACTATTGAATTATAAATATAGTTATCAATATATTCTTCTTTTTTATTAACAATACTATTATCTGCTACTAATTCTTTAATATTATTATTTTTATTTA
Source organism: uncultured Bacilli bacterium (assembly GCA_944358355.1). Classification (GTDB taxonomy): domain Bacteria; phylum Bacillota_I; class Bacilli_A; order RF39; family UBA660; genus Onthousia. The sequence continues at coordinate 5,435 of CALVQY010000005.1, forward strand.
ACGTATCAAAATAATCATTAAGTTTTTCTAAATCTTTTTTTATATCTTTCCTACTAGCATATAAAATAGATGTTTCATCATTAAAAAGATATGATTTAATTCTTTTAGTCAAAGTCTTGATTTCTTTACCAAGTTCATTATCTTTAATAGAATTATATTTTACTTTTTTAGATGTTTGATTATTTTGCTCACGATATTTCTTTATTAACTCTCCTAGTTTTAAAATATCTTCTTCAACATAAATCTCACTTACATTTCTTAATGCAAAATTCTTTTCATTTGGATTAAAATATGATTTTAAATAATCAATATCTTCATTAGTCTTCTTGAGTAATGGGGTATAATATTTTTCTCTTTCAATAGCAAGTTCCACTAATCTTTTTAAGTACCTTTGCTCATCAAGACTAATTTTTCCTTTTCTTCTATAATTAACTTTATTATCGCAATATAAGTAATTTGGTTTTTTTTCAATAAAAGCAAAATGAATATGTGGCTGGTGTTTTCTATTAGTATGTACTGCAAAAACAAAACTCATATCTTTTATATCTTTAAAACCACAATACTTTAGAAATTGAGGCATTACCTCTTTAGCTATCTTTTGTTCTAATGTTTTTATATCTATATTTTCATCAAGATATTCTCTTTTAAAACTTAAAATACCTTTCCAAAGATTTGAGTTTTCAATATATTTTTTATAATTAGTTTTAATTTTTGCTATATCTTGTTTAGTAGCATAAGATCCATCTTCCATTACAAGATTATATTTTTCTTTTCTTGTATGCCCCATATAATATTCAAACATTCCGACTGTTTTTTTCTTTTCATCAGAATAATAATCAATCATGTCATCAACATCTTTTAATCTTTCTTCTTTATAATTTAATGATTTGTTTTTATTATCTCTACAAGTAAGTGCTAGACTGTATCTACTTTTAAATACAACATTAGGACTTTTTTTACTCATTGAAAGAGTCCTTACTATTTAATATTTCATTAAGACATTTATCTTCTTTTATATCAGCATTTGATAAGTAGCCAAAGTTAGCAAAGTGTTGTTGAGATAATTTAAAATGCTTATATTGTCTTTTAGAAATTTTTTCTAACTTATCATCTATATTCTTTAATTTTTCATCTATTTCTTTTAAATAATTAATTTCTCTTGGCTCGTTAATATATTTTTCTAAAATAGATGCAACAACTTTATTTACTGATGTGGTATTATCATTTGCTACAAGATAAAGTCTATCATAAATATAATCTTCTAATCTAATTGTTAGTTTTTTCATCTTCAATACTCACTAAATTAGTTATGCGAAAATTATTTCTTTCATCTCTATCAATGATAAATGCAACAAACTTTGGATTATGTACGGCTTTTCTAACATAATTTACAAAGTTATGTTCTGCTTTATCTTTATCAAAAGTTGTTTCTTTTGTTTGATAATGAGATTTAGAATCAGAAAAATAATCTTCTCCAAACATTTTATATTTCTTCATCCATGAGTTTAATCTTTTTTGTGGAGTTCTATCATCTAACATATTTACATCAAACTTTCCTTCAGTAAATATTTCTTTTGCAGTCTTTTCACTATGAGATAATTTTTCTTTAACAGCCCAAAGTTTAAAACTATTCTTATAAAGTATCTGACTTTTATTTCTAATTCTAATAACATTAGGATTACTTAATAAAACTCTTATTTCTTCATCAGTATAAATTCTAGTCTTGTTCATCTTCTTCCTCTCTTTCAATTTTTTTATTTTGCATTTCGTAATACTTATCAAATTTTTCCATGTAGGAATTATAGCCAAGTTCAATTAAATAAGTTAGCATTTTATTGAAACTTAAATTATTTTTAATTGCTAAAAGTTCTATTCTAGTTTTTAAATTATTATCAATTCTTAATGTAGTTCTAACTACACCTTTTACCATGTTACAAACTCCTTTCTTTAATTTATGGGTAGCCACTTTCTACTTTTTTAAGGTATTTTTCTTAATAAAAATATTGCATATTTTTAATGGGCATAAGAAGAACGACACCACAAATCCTTTTATTCTTTATGGCATAAAGGGAAAATAGTGGTGTCTTACTATTTTTGCACTTGCAAAAATGACTACTTTTAATAATAAAAGTGGCTACCCTATATAAAAAATACCTTTAATATAAACAAATATTGTGGCTACCTTTTTCTTTAAAAGTGGCTACCATCATAAAATAGCCATTATAAATGTGCTTCCTTTAATTTCCAAGTGGTGGTCTAAAACCAGTATTAGGATTTTTAAAGTCATTAAAGTCTGATGAACTACTTAATGTAAAATCAATTAACTGCATTCCATCAACTAATTCTCTATTTTCATTTTCTACTTGATAATGTAAATGATTACCAGTTGAATATCCAGTAGTTCCTGCTGATGCAACTTGTGTCCAATGACTTACTGTATCTCCTTCTTTCACTTTCGCACTATTAGGATAAAGATGAGCGAATATTACATAATAGGTTTCATCATAATCACTATCACATTTTAAGGTAATTGTATTGCCAACACTATTTCCACTTTGGTCGTAAGGAAGATTAGAATCTTGAGTAAAGTTTACTTTTTCAACTACTCCATCACAAACTGAATAGACTGGTGTTTGAGCTGGTACTGCTAAATCCCAACCATTGTGAGTATTACTTTCTCCATATACTGTTCTTTGTTCATTAAAGAAACTTGTTACAGCAAACTCACTTTTTAACGGAAAATTGAAATGTCCTGTACTTACTACAAGATAATCTTTATTTTCTTCTATATTAACATTAGTGCAAGCAGTCATATTTTTTACCCTTTGATCTTCACAAACACTTTCTATTTCTCTAGCAGTTTTTGCCTCTTTATTTTGATTCATTGTATATAGAATATCTAGCGTCAATGTTGAATCTTCCAAATAAAAATATAATAGTCTTTGTAGTGGAACGTATCCATCTTTTAGATATGTATTAAGTGCAGTCTTATAAGCATCTGCATATTCTTCATTGTGTTGGACTTTTTCTTTTGTAAGTTTTGTTCCAAAAAAATCAAAAATCATTAACACACAAATTAAAATTACCATTGCAAAAGCTACTGACAAAATGGTACTACCACCAATAATTTTTAGAATAATATTTTTCTTTTTACCTTTATTCATTATTTATACTTACTAAAAATAGAGGAATAATAATGTTCCCCTTTTGAAATAATTTCTATTAATATTTTCTTTGGAATTAAGTCTAACAAGAAATCCATAAAAGATTCATTTGGATCATCAAATTCATCAAAATATATTTTCTTAAACTCTTTTCTTAACTGCCGACCACTTAATCGTTTCATACTTTAACTTCTTCTCCCATCAGTTCAACTTCAAGTGGTGTAGCAACAATTTTAACTCTTATTCTATTCTTTGAATTAATTGTAAGCAAAAACTCTCCCATCTCTGCTTGCATTAAAAATTCTTTTTGTGTATCAGTTAATGGGTTTTGATAGAATAATTTTAAATAAGTTGTTAAGTCATCTTCTTTTAACATTCCAACTAATTGATACTGACAATTGTTAAAGATTGCCGTTGCACTCCTAACTGAATCATCATCTCCTAAAAAGTCATGAATACTTTGAGTTGCTGGAATAAATGCCCCGTGATACTTTCTAATTCTTCTTGCAATTTGTTCAAAGGTAAGCAATACCTCACTATCAGTATTCTTTAAATATAAGTGAAACTCATCTACTACTACTGCAATATTTTTAATTCTCTTTTTATCTTTTTCTTTATCATTTACTATCTTATTTCTTACGATAATATTATTTAGATAAGTAAGTAAATTTACTAATTGAGTAGTTATAATTCTTTTGTTTTTACTATATAGCAAGTCCTTTACATTAAATGCAATTAAGTTAGCATCAAGATTTACTGATGTATAACCATTAAATAACATTGCATCAGTTCCAACTTTAAATCTATCTAACAATATCTCTAACTTATCAACTATTTTTAATTGTTCTGGGTTAGTAATCATATTACGATAATCTGGTAGAAATTCTATCAAGTCGGAAAATATTGGATAATCAGTATTTTCTAATTTCTCTAACCTAGATATTTTTGTATTTTTAGTTATACCAAACCTTTTATATAGTTTTTCAATCATATCTAGCATAACTACTACTTCACTTTCTTTTATTTCTTCAAAGGCACATTTAATAAATGTTTCTAGTGATCCTAGATGTTTAGCAAGAGGACAATCTTCATAATTAATTGAATTTATATCGCCATCTTCTTTTTCTTCTTTATCACTAGGAAGAAATCTTACTTGTAGTGGATTAATGATACCACCACTAGAAGAATACATATCAATATACTCTCCTTTATTTTTCCTAACTAACTTTTCATACTCGCCCTCTGCATCAAACAAAAAGCAAGAATTACCACGATTAATTTCATTAATAATCATTTTCTTTAATGTAAAACTTTTACCACCACCAGTTGATGCAATTATGGCTAAATTACTTGATGGTCGTGTTGCATCTTTATGAAATAAATCAAATATTGTTGGTAAAGCTGTATGAATATCTGATCCTAAAATATAACCTGTTTCATCATTAAAATGAGTAATCGTAAGTGGGAATGATGCTGATAAAGTTAAACTAGGAAGATAGTTATGATAATCTTCAAAACCATTTTTAGTTATATCGAATGCTTGCCAACCTTCCATTTGCCTCATTCTAGGAACATCTAATTTAATTTGAAATACATCAGCAATTTTTCTTAACTCTTTTAACTTTTCTTCACGTTGTTTTCTATTACCACTTATTACAATAATGAAATCAACTTCTTTGATTTTTTCATCGCCATTTTTAATTTGTGTCATTAATGCTTGAAAGTTCTCTCTTTCAGTATCCATTTGAGTAGCATCTGATAATTTTCTAGTAGTGCTTCTTTCGGAAACTAAAAATTCATAATTACTATCTAATCTTCTAACCAGTTCTTCAGTTGGTATTGTATCTTTAATATGAATACAACATCTTGTATCTGGAACATTAAATAGTTCTTCAAAAAATAACTCATCTATAAATGGTGGTAATCTTTTAATTGTTACAACTTGTATTTCTGTATCATCTGATTTTATATAACCTACTGTTTCATTAATAAAAAAAGGAGTGATTAGTTCTACTAAATCGCTCCACATTAATTGTTCTATATTAGCATTCGATAAATATAAGTTTATCAAAAACTGATATATCTCTAGTTTATTTGTAATCATTTGAATATGTAATCTAGGTGTCATATTGTAACAATGCATTTCTAGTTCTTCTGATGTATGTTCTAATGCTTTATCATTATCACTAATTAATACAAAATAATATCTACTTGTAGTAGTAAGATTTTGTTCTTCTAATATTTCTAATCTATCATATCTTTCTTTTAAAAATGTTAGTTTTTCTTCATCATTAGCAAATTCTTCCATTAGTCTATTGTAGTAATCTTTATTAGCATTTAGATCTATCTTATCATCTAACTTGTATATTCTTAAATTTAATCCTTTTAATTGATAAAGAAATTTTAATTGATTAAAAAAGTTTTGCTTTTGATTATTTGATGTTAGTGATAAATCAATAGCATCAACCGAAAAAACTCTTGCAAAACTATTATCACGAAGTTTTATAATTCCATTATCATTTACTACTTCTGCATTGGTAAAACTTTGAGCATTTTTAAACTTTCTTTTTAAAACACTTTTAGTTATGTATTTTTGTTTTGAATTATCTTTCTTCTTAACAAACTTTTCTATAACTTTATGTTCTTTCTTTTTCTTTTTTTCATCTTTAGTTACTTGCTTTTTCAAAGTTATCCACCTCTCCTTTCCTTTGATATACATATATCTTATTTCTAAATAAATATCTAAAAATTAAACCTATTACTTTATACATTCTATTTTTCTTACTAACATTAATAGGTAATAAACAAAAAATTCCAATCATTAATCCAACAATAGAAGGTATTTTGAGTGGTGTAAAGCAAAATAAGACTATAAATAAGATTAATATTGGTAAAGCAATAATAATATCAGATACCTCGATACCTTTAAAACCTAAATTTCTTTTTATTGATTTTACTGTAATATACATAAATTCATTCCTCCTATATCATGTTTTTTCTTCGGTAATAAGATGTATTATAACTCGCTCGTGGCATTACTCTTCTTACAGTATTATGCAAACTACTTGCTCCTGCATTTACAAAGGCATCACTTGCACTAAACTTATTGCCAATAGGTTTACTTCCCATTTTTTGACCAGCCATATACATTCTTGTTCCCATAGCACTAGCAAATCTCTGCATTCTATTTGGTGTTTGTCCACTAGATGGATCAACTGCACCCATTACTCCTAAAGCAAGTCCTGCTTGAGATAAAGCATGAGAGCCTACTGCTTTTCCACCTTTCATAGCAACACCAGTACCTAAAAGAGCTCCACCAAGTGTTGCTCCTGCTCCAATAGTTGCTCCAATTCCAGCCATTTTGCCATAACCCATTAATGACATTAATTGTTCTCTACCACTCGCTGCACTTACATTTGAGCCAATAAATCTGTTAATCACTTGACTACCTGTCATGATGAATGTCGCACATCCAAGATATAATAATGCTTTAGTTGTAATATTCATAAACGAATTATTAAAGAATGTCGTAACACTTATTTCTTGCATTACCATTACTGTTAGACTGACTATTAGCATTACAACTGCACTTTGGAGTGCGAGCGATACTAATTGTTCAATAACTGCACCTCGCCTTTGCTTATTACAAACACTTGTTGCAAATATTATTGGTGCTATTGAAAATAGAAATAAAAATTCTATTTGCCTTCTTCCTAACATAATTCCAGCAAAGAATAAACTATATAGGAAAAAGCCACCACTTAATACTGCCATAATCCAATTTATTTCGTATTTATAATCTTTTTCATCAGATAATATTACTCTTGATTTAGTTACATATTTTGACAAATATAATTCATCATTATCAAATGAGCCACTACTTACTAATTCTGATATACTTTTACTTTCATCAAACTTTTCGCTATTCTTATAACCATCTCTATAAGAAATAAACATTGTAAGCATTGAATCACTCATTTTTGAATTGCTTGTCGTTTCAAAAATATTTCCTGTATAATTAGATAAGGTAATTGAAAAGTTAGATACTTGCACAAATAAAAATGTAGATAGCATAATAAGCGTTCCACATTTTACTGCCTCCATGATAATCATTTTAAACGTTGTTTCTTCATCTGGATCTAACAATTTATTTACAAATCTCCATACTATAAATAATGCAAACAATGTTACTGCTATTGCCATAGCACCATTATAAAAATTTATGAATGTTTGATTGTTTGATAAAGAATTAATAATATCAAAAGCATTAAGTTCTTTTATAATCTGCAAAAGTCCATCAATTAAGTCATAAATAAAACTTGTTAAATACCAACCTAAACTACGTAATAAATCAAAAACTTTTGTCATCATAAAGCATTACACCTATGTAAATAATTTTATAATAATATTAACTAATGAGATTGCTAAAATTATTCCGAATATTCCAAGTAATGTCTGTAAAATCCTTGTTTTTACTCTAGGCTTTTGGTCGACATCTACTACTGCATACATAATGAAACTTACAACTAATGCAATACCAGCAAGGGATATTCCTACTGCTAATGCCCAGTCAGTTATTTGTTTAATTACATTTAAAACAGTATCTATTGTATAAGTTCCACCCTCTAATTGTTGAATTGCTAACGTACTTAAAAAATTCTTCATTATATTCACCCTTTCCTTTATTCATATACAAAAAAATAACTGTGCAACTATTACCCAATAATTGCACAGTTTTATATTTTATTTTGACATATCTTTGTTGTTATTCTCTAATCTATCCGATAGTGTGTCATTCATATAAGAATTAACTAATTCTTTATTACAAATAACATCTTCAATATCAACTCTATCATCATTACCTGCTACAAAGTGTTTACCATCAAACGAATTATCTTTATCACTAAAGTTTCTTTCAAATATTAATGGTACTGTACTCTCACAATTGGAATGATAGATTGCAAAAAAGCCTTTTTGTTTAGCTTTTAATTCAGCATCTAAATAAATATTATTATCAACGATAAAACCGATAACCTCATAATATTGATTAAACTCTTTACTATATGCTTGTCCTCTTACTAATGGACCTATCTCAGTAGGTCTTAATTCAAATTCTTTTGTATTTGAGTTTTTAATAATATCCAAGCATCTTTTAATTTTTTCTTCCATAGTAGAATTATCTAATTCTTTCATAGACTGATAATACCATGTACTATTTTCAATTATCTCTGATTTTTCATCTAAAACCTCTTTAATAAAAATATTGCTTTTAGTCATATAACTTTGTTCTTTATCAGTCCATAAATCTAAATTAGTAAAGAATATTTGATCATCATAGTCAAATCCTAGAAAATAATATTTTTTATCATCAACACCTATAAATGCTTGTCCTTTTTTTAATTCATCTTTCAAGTTCATCATGCTCCTTTACTCTATCATCATTAAAGCAACATTGTAAACCACCATAACCACATATCATATACTCGCCATCATCTAGTGTTATATAACTATGTAGATTGTATTTATCAATTTCCTTTTTTAGAGTATTAATATCTTCATCAATAAATTCTTCATCTTCTTTTAATTCTTCCCAATCGTTATAATCAATATGACACATATCAGCATCACTTTCACAAACATAATCATATACGTATTTAAGTAATGGACTTGCCTCACTTACTTTTGGTAAATTAAATTCTAATCCATTGTTTTCTTTGATTAGTTCTGTTAATGAATCTATAATATCCTCTACTGAAGATGAATTATAATCACAACTAAGATCAGAGGTATTGTAATATTCTATTGCATTGACTGTATTTTTAGTTTCGGTATCTTCTACAATGTAATTGACATATAAATCATCTGCATTGTTCCAATAACTTAATATTTTATATTGATACTTACTCATACTTATCTTTCCATTTCATCTTTTGATTTATCTTTTAATTCTTGAACTTGACCATCGGAAGTATAAACTTTATTATTTTTTCTATCAGTAATTTCAAATCCTAAAATATCTATTGCTTTATCTTTATATGTTTTTCCATCTTTTTCAACATCTTTAGTATAAGTAGATATTCTACCTTTAACAGAGATCCAGTCTCCTTTTTGGATTTCAATACCATAAGTATTTACTAATTCTCCCCTTAAAACAATAGGGACATATTGAGTATTACCATTATTATTTTGTGCTAAATCGAATCTTAACATTTTCTTACCATTTTGATTGGTATAAATGTTATTTATATTAGCAACATTCCCTTCTAATTCAAAACTATTTTTAGAGTTTCTTACTTCTCTTTCTTTTTCATTATTCATCTTTCTTTTTCCTCCTTCATTTTATTAAATCTTTCATATATTTTTTATATAAAGTTAAATCAGTTCCATCCATGCTTTCTATTTTGCAGTCATTATCTTCTAAAAATTGCAAAAATTCCATATTATGAACTGTATTTCTTGATAATTGTGTTATATCTTTAATTATCACTTTGGAGTATTCTCCATTTTCAATATCTTCTTTTAAGTCATTTAATTCTTTTCTATCTAAATCTAACCTATTTTTCACTTTATCAAAGTAAAGAGTATAATCGTAATTTTTCATAAGACACCAATCGGCTACTCGGTTTAGAAAAAAATCAATCGACTTTCTACTTTGGTCTTTAAAACTAGCATATACTGCAACTTTTTCCATTTGATTTTCCTACCTTTCCAAGTCATCTTGTACTTTTTCTGTTTCCTTGTTAAAGCTAGATAAAGCACTATCTAAATCATGTCCAAAGTAATGACCATGTAACCAACTACCTGTTTCTTTATCTAAATCAGAAACAACAATGAATTGTTTACTTTGAATAGCATAGACTAATGTATATTGGGTATTGCTTTCTTTTAAAACAACACATCTACCCATTCCACTATTTTCAAATTCCATATTAATAATTCTCCTTCTCTATTAATTTGCCAACAAAGACAACTTGTTTATTTGTACCACTAATACAAGTAATTAAAGTAATATCAGAGCCAGTTGTTTGCCTTAAACTTACAGTTCCAGTTTTTTCAACCTCATATCTATCAGTTATCTCATAAATATATTTAATGCTTTCATAATATAAATAAACTTTATCTTCCATTTCTAAATTATTTAAATTTCTAAAATAAGCATGATAACCACTACCAGAATGAGATGCTAAAATAACATGACTATTAGTTTGTTCATTTGGAAATATTGATTCTTTTAAGGTATATATATTTATATCAACATCATTATATTTACTGTTTTTATCAACTAAACCTCGTTTTAAACTGATTTTTGGGATTTCTAAAACTGCTATATAGTTTATAACACTTTCCTTTTTACTTTCTTCTTCAACTTGCTCTTCAGTTGTTTCTTGTTCTATTTGTGGTATTTCTTGAAAAAATATTTCGATACTTTTTTCTTCTTGCTTGTGATTTTCATATAAACCATAGTATTTATAGACAAGCAAAAAAATACTACCAAGAATAAGAAAAGCACTTATTATAATCAACAAGTGCTTATTTTCTATTTTTGCTTTTCTTTTTAGCATAAATAATAATTCCTATACCTGATAATAAAAGTGTTGCTGAAATAATTTCAATAAGAATGTCTTTTTCTTGTGATGTATTAGGAACTTCAACAATCTTTTCATTAGTCATATCTGCTTTAACAATTTCTCCGTTTTCAGTAATAGAAAACCACATTTTCTCCTCGTTTAAAATATAACCATCTGGTGCATCTGATTCTAAAATAAAGTATTTGCCAACTGGTAAATCAGTAATAATGATTTTTCCATTCTCATCAGTTCTTCCCTCAAAAACTTTAACTCCATTTTCTGTAAAGATTTCAATTTTCGTATCAGGTAGTGGATCTCCAGTTACTAAATCAGTTTTGGTAAATTCAAGTTCGCCTTTTGGATACTTATTATCAAGAGTAAATGTTTTATATACCACTTCAGTATATTGATCTTCATAAACAAGTTCAAACTCGTATGTATTTGGATCAAGAACATTGTTATTAGCAGACTTGATTTCCTTTAGTGTATATTTTCCTAAAGGTAAGTTATCTATACTTGCATAACCATCTTTGTCAGTAACTAAAATAGTAACTAATTCGCCTTTCTTATAATAAGTTTTTCCTCCAACAATTATATCTTCATTTGCACGAAGTTCAAATTCTGCTCCTTCAAGTTTAATTTTTTCATAATGATAAGAGTCATCCTCAATGATAAGTTCTTCTCCAGTTTTATTAATTTCTACTTTTCCTTTAACTTGAGTATTTTCAAATTTCACTTCAACAATAGCACCAAATACATCATCATTAATTAAAGTAGAATCATCTCCAATAGCAAATGTTAAGGCTTCTTCATTCCATAAATAACCATCTAACTTTTGATCTTGTTCTTCTAAACGATAAGTTCCACTTTCTAATGGTAATGGTGTAAGTAAAATCCCCTCATCATTAGTTTCAAAAACACATTGTTCTTTGTCTGTAACTTGACATACATATTCGTTATTTTCAACATCAAAAATTTTAAATTTAATTCCTGCTACTGGAATAGTATTTCCAGTTTCTGAATCAATTTTTATAACTTTTAATCTAGCAGTAATTTCTGCATTTGCAAGCAACTTGTAAATTGGATCTTCTGAATATTCATTTACGACTATTTCAAAATCTTCTACCATTTCATGATCTTCAGTTGAACTTACTTGCCTAACTGTATAAGTTCCGTATGGTAAAGTTGCTGTTGCATAACCGTTTTCATCAGTAGTAATACTTGTTACTTTTTCGCCAGTTGACTTTAAATATATATCAAAAGTTACATTAGGCTCACCAGTTAAGAATCCTGTTTCATCACTAGCATAAACTTTAAATATTTTTAAATCACGTTCAATAACTTTCTCTGTAACATCTACCTCTGGATACAAGTCATCTTTCGTAATATTAAAAAAATACTTGGTTTCGTTAAGTTCGTATCCAGTTGAGGATTTTTCTTCTTTTAGAAAAAACGTACCTAAAGATGGCAAATAATCACTTGTTACATATTCTCCACCTTTTGAAATAACTTCGCCTACTCTATTTCCTTCTAAATCATAAATACCATATACTGCACCATCTAAAGTTGCATCTCCTTGAGCAATGCCCAAGCCAGTATCCATGTCAACTTTTTTTACTGATACCTTACCACCTACGATTTCAATTTTTAAATTTACATCAATCGGATCGTAAGCTCCTCTCATCATTAAATCTTGTGATGTAGGATGATAATAAATAATCGCAGGATGTGAGTAATTTTTATCTCTTTTACTGATAGTAACACTACCATCGCCAACATCATTTGCAGTGATACTTAATGTGTTTCCACTAATAGAAGCACTAACATTATCAGTATCAACAACTTCAAACTTATTTAATACATTGTTAGAATCAGTTAATTCTACTGTATCTCCAATAACCATATCAATAGTATCATTAGTTATATTAGGGCTAATATTATGTTCTTCTACCAAACGATTTAACTCATTAATTTCATTTGTGTATTTAGTAATTCGATTTCCATTAAGTGAATCAGTAAAATAAATGTCATAACCATGAGGTACTGTTTGCCATATTAAATATTGAGTTACTGTATACCAATGTATGTCAGTATGGTTTCCATATCCGTAACCATAATATGCAAGCAAAGTAATTCTTCTCCATTGCTCTTGTGTCATCTGTCCTACATAGGATTGGTCAAAATCTTGTCCTGGATAAACAGCTCCATCTGAAACTGGAGTACCAGGTTCAATACAGTAAACGAAACTTCCATCGGAATTTCTAGTAATTACTGTCATCTGTTGGTATTTTCTTGTACTTCCTTTTACCTTTAAGATATAATCTCCACTTATCCATTGAGATTTATCATTAAAAGTTTCATTATATGTTGATGCATTTACTGTTGGCACACATGAAATTCCAATCAACAATAACATCAAACCATTAATTATCTTATTTTTTATCTTCTTCATAAATTCCTCCTATTTTTACCAAAAGAAAAAAGCCTATCAAGGCTTGGGAATATCTGGATAAGCAATATAGTTATTATTTCCATCAAACATAGTCAACATATAGTACATAACACCACAGTCATCAGTAGTATAATCGCAAAAATATCCGTAATACCCGTATTCTTTTTTATAAAGTTCTCCAACTCTATTACATTCTGCCATAGAATCAAAGTCTGCTCTAAAAACTGTATAAAATTTTTTAGGTGTGCAACTAGGTTCTTCTACTACTGGTGGAGTTATCGTTTGTGGTGGAGTTGGTGTTGTTGTTTGCTGGTTATTAGTGTTAGTATCATTTTTAGGAGTTGTATATGTTTCATTTGTATTAGCCTCACTTTGTGGCATTTCTTCCTTTGGTTTTTCTTCTATTTGTTCTTCTTTATTTTCAGTTTCAAGTTTTTCTTCATTATCATCTTCTTCTTTTTCTTCGGTTATACTTTCTGTTTTTAAATCAGAATTTAATCGTGTTTTTGATGATTGTTCTTTTGAAACATCTCTATTATTTATAATACCTATACCTATTACAGTACCAAAAAGAAATAATGATACTATAATTACCAAAATAACTCTTTTAAGCATCTTTCTTTTAGTGGTCATATAATTATTCAACTCCTAACTCCAAAATCGTTATATTGCCTTTTAATGCACTTTGACAACGGATATAACATATTCTATTTATCACTCTAAAAAAGAAATTTTGCAAGAGTTTTTTTGATTTTTTCTAAAAATTACGGTATTTTCTGTCGTTTATTGAAAATGTGCATTTTCATCACTCCTTTCAAAGTTAGTTTTTTGACAATGAGATCCCTATAAACTCATAAAATTAATGCAAAAAAAAAGAGTCCAAAAAGGCTCCTACGGTTACTTTTCAATTTATTATTTATAAACAATTATATTAAATACGATACCAAATCTAATAATTGCACTATTCTTAATAGTATTAAATGCTTCTCTGCCTAAATCAAATTTAGTCCTTAATGATGCCTCTGATTTACCACATAATAAGCAATCATTAATATATGCATTTTCCTCTTTAGACATTATAGAGTATAATTTGTTAAGTTGAATATTAAACTCATTATAGGCTTGCTCACTATCAAGTTTATATTCAACTGCTTTACCAACAGGGTCAGAAACATTATTAGAGAATTGTTCTAATCTTGGTCTATAATTAGCAGTTAATCTAACATGATAGCCATTAATAAACTTATTTCTAGCTATTTTTAGTTCTCTTAACTTTTCTATAACTTTTTCATAAGTCGCTAGTATATCATAGCCTACCATTTCTTCTTTTGTTAATGTAAAATTGTCTGCATATTCTTCTTCGTAACATTGTTCATAATTTGTATTCAAAGTAACCACCCTTTCAATATAAAATAAAAGAGGGAAAATTAGAGGGGCAAAAGCCCTTAACTTTCTCTCTTTATAATTCTTAATACGTTATTTTTAGAGACTTTAAAAATACTCGCATTATTATAGCAACTATTTACACTTAAACAGCCGGCTGAAGAACATCCTTTTTTACTAGAAATCATCATATAACCTCATTTCATAAAAAAGGGGCGAAAAAGTCAGTAACTGTTCTCAAAATAGAAATGATACTGCTTTTTCTACCCTAACAACTCTAAATTTTATTAATAATAGCATCTGCCATTACATCAACAAATAAATTGCCTTATATTCTAACGGTTTTAGAAATAAGTGTCAATAGTTTTTATTAAAAAAATAAACAAAAAGCAAAGAAATAATCTCTCTCTTTGCATAATTTGTTTATTTTACATTATTATACCACTTGACAAGATGGAGTCAAGTTTATTTCATGTCTATTTCATGTCGTTTTATGCTTTTTTTATGTCGCTTTTAAAATAACCACTTTTTTAACAATTTAACTCTTTTAAAATGTTTTTTTCAATAGCATCTAAAAGTTTTTCTTCAGACATCATATTTATATATTGTCTTAATTGATTGTATTTATTTATTGCAGTTTCTTTATCTTCCTCAATACCACCAAATACTCCAGAAATATCTAAATCATAATTACCAACTGGGAATGATACAACTGCACCATACTCAAATAATAATCTCTTATTTAAAGGTAATGGCTGATAATCTTTATCTAAAGCAATAGGATCGGTGTGTTCATAATTTATTAAGTATAACCCAAAGGAGATATTACCTTTATTAATATCATCTTTAAATATATAAACATCTTTCAAATCCCTATTACTATGATTTTTTGAAAAATCATCTAAATTAACTCCATCATCTATTTTGGGTATTACTTCATGTAATTCCTTATGTTGCTTATCTTGTAATTCTTTCATCAAGTTGAAAATATTTTTTCTTTTTTCTTCTAGCATACTAAATCCTCTTTTCACTACACAAATACTAATTTGGACTTATGTAAATAATTGTACCACATAAATATGATATTTATAACCCATTTCATAAATTTGTCATAAATTCCCAAACAATAGTATAGATTTTTGTCATTTTAATTTTAGTAAATAAGTAATAAATAACTCCAAATTCAAAAACACTTAATAAAAATATCATATTATTAGCAAACCCCATACTCATAACTGATATTGCTAAATCTCTCGGAATATCACATGAATCACAAACAAAATAAGAAAAATCTATATTAGTTTTTATTAAGAAACAAATTCCAAGAAAAATGGGAACTATTATTAATGATGCAAGTAAGGATTTTAATACAATTCGAACGTAATCTTTAAAATCTAAATAATACACTATATCCTTCCTTTCTGTTCTTATTATATCACGTTTTTAGGTAATACACCGACACTTTTTAAATATTTCTATTTTAAATGGGAAAATTATATTAGAGGTGTCGTTATATGATATATGAAAGAATGAAAGATATAAGAACTTACTTTGGGAATACACAGAAAGAACTTGCTGATATTTTAGGTGTAAGTAGATCAACTTATGCTGGATGGGAAAATGGTCTTGATGCTATTATTCTTCCAAAGTTGAATGATTTTTGCAATTATTATGGTGTGAGTTTAGATTATATTTGTGGGCTTACTAATACCAAAAAATATGATGTTATCAATGATAAAATTGATAAAAGTGTTTTAGGTAATGATTTAAAGGAAATAAGAACTAAAAATAAGCATACTCAAGAAAAGGTTGCAAATATCATTAATGTAGATCAATCAAACTACTCTAAATGTGAATTAGGTAAAATGTATATTCATACCTATGCTTTAATTGAATTTGCTAAACATTATAAAGTATCTATTGATTGGCTTTGTGGCAAAACAAAAGATTCGGAAATTAAATAACCGAGTCTTTATTATTTTTATTATTAAACATTAGTTAATTAACTCAAAAAAGCATTGTATTTTATAGCATTTATGATTTAGATTTATCACATCTTTTGTTAACTAAAAATATAAAATAATTAACAATCCTTTTTCTTAATTCAGAATCCACATTTAAATAGTCAAAAACTAAATCATCTATTTCAATTTGTAATATTGAATCAATATTTTTCTCTACAGAATTTGCTTTAAACTTATTTGCATTTGAAAAAATATTATTAGTCCTATCTAAATCAAATTCAAATAATATTGGTATTTTTTGTAAATCTGTAGCTTCTGCCTTTAACATCCCACCGCCTAAATTATTTCTACCTGTTATTTCACGATAAAGTTGAAAAATAGTTGAATTAGTAAAAATCCATAATCTTTTAACTAAATCCATATGATTTTTATAATCAAATACATAAATATCTACATAACTCGATGAAAATCCATTACACGAATTAAATGCAGAAAAATATCTATTTCCTACTCCCCTTGGTAAAATTAGTGCTGGTGGTACTTTTGAAGTATTACTACTATCAAAAAAGTTTATATATTTTTTATTTGTTTCGACAAAATTTTTATCTAACCTAGATTTATCTATAATATAACTAGTAGCGTTTTCCCAGCAGTATAATCCATTATTTTTTACTGTAAAAATTGGAATAATTGCATCTGAATTAATGTTATAGGATAATACATCATTATCATATATACAATCTTTTTTTATATTTAATCCTTGACCAATACTCACTTTTGTTTCAGTTATTTGCGATGCTGATAGTCCTTTAACATCTAATACATCCATTAATTTAAGAAAAAAATCAGGTGCATTATATAAAAATCCCCATTTATATTCTTTAACAAGTTTAGAATTTTTTGAAAATCTTTTTAATGATAATAATCCTTCGTAATTAATATTTTCTAAATTACATAATGTAAAATAAAGTTTATCAAAAGATTCATGCATACGTATAAAGTCAATATTTTTAATACTACAATATTTACTTTTTATTAAAGTTATTATTGTGTTAATATTAGCATTTTCTTTAAACTGTTTGAAATCACTATCAATAATCAAACAAGGACAACTATATTTTAATAAGTATTGCTGGAATTTTTGCCCAAAATCAGTATCTAACCACGAATTTTGAGTAATAAACATATTGATCCCATCTTTATTAATAAGTGATATAGCCAATTCATAAAAATAAATTAATAAATCTGAACCCCTAGAAATATATTTTTGATTCTTTCCATATTTTTTTTCCATTTTATTTTGGAGCTTATCCTTTAGTTCGTTGCTAAACTTTTCATTTCTAGCTTCGAGATAGGGTGGATTGCCAATTACTATATCAAATCCTCCATTATTTTTGAATACATCATAAAACTCTAATTTCCAAACGAACCATGGTTTATTCTTTTTCTTTGCTTGTTCTTTAAATTCTTGTAATTTTTCAGGATTATTTTTTAACGATTCTTCGATCATACCAAACTGAATCAAATCTATTTTTTCTTTTAATTCTTTTTTTAATTTAGTATCAGAGGTAGTAAAGTATTCTTTTTGCAATTTTAACATTTCATCGATATAGATATTAAGATCGATTACATCATCGTTATCAAAATAAAGCTTTTGTTGAATATTAATGTCTGCTACAAAACTCAAATCAGAGGATTTTCTTTTATATTTTTTTAAATTATTATCTAATATTTTTTCGCTAAATAATGGAATACCATCAAATTCATCTAAAAGGCTATTTCCTTGCATTATTTTACAATCTAAATTTGGTAATGGTCTAGGCTCATCATTGTTAGGATAATCTACAATTAAAGATAACCACAATCTTAATTTTGTTATATCTACTGCACTTGGCTCAATATCAACAGCAAAGATACTGTTTTCAATTGTCTGTAATTTCATATCAAATAATTCACGTTTACCTTGTTCTGTATTATGTATGATGTCTAAATTAATTATATTTAAATCATTTTGAATTAACATATAAATTGACAAATTATTTCTTATTTTAACTATTTCTGTTAACATTCCTAATGGAAATGCACCAGAGCCAACTGCTGGATCTGCTATTTTAACTTTTACCAATGCTTTATCAATATTTAAAATATTATTAAATATTGTTTTTCCTAAATAGAATTCTTTTTTTTCATTTATATGATTTTCCCAATCTAATTGTGTAATTAAATCACCATATTTTATAAATTTCATTATTTCATCATAATCAACGTGAGTTTTAGTTACTAAATAACTGGCAATACTTTCCTGACACATATAATAAACTATATCTCTAGGTGTATAAAAAGCACCTTTAGATTTTCTGTCATCAACCTCAAGTAAGTTTTCAAATATTTTTCCTAACATTTCAGGATCAACAGCAATATCTTTTTCTAATGGTTCTTCTTCATCAATAGTAAAGTTATATAAATCTAGAAAATCTAATATTCCGTCTTTTTCACTATTACTAAATAAAGTGTTAGGGATACTAAAATGTGCACTAGACCATCGATAATTATTTATAGGTTCAAACAACCCTCCATTTAAAAATGGAATCTTACAATTAAACAAAGCAAAATATTGATTATCTCTTTTCTCGTTTAATCCTTTATAAAAAAATGGCTCTAAATAATCATCGAAGAAATTTTTATGTTCTTTTATTGCTTGTTTATACATAGAACGTATAAAATCTTTTTCACCTGTTCCCCAAGCCATGTCATATTTTGTATTTTTAAAAATATTAGATAAATTAACTATATCTTCTTCTAATTCGGATAATCTTAATTTTGTTCTTTCAATTACATAGTAATCATCTTTCAATTCATAAAACATATTTAAAACGTTTTGAGAAACAATATCATTATTAGACAGTAATTCATTAAATTCGGAAATATTTATTTTATTTGGAACAAGTTGTACTCCTAGCCATCCTTTTTTTTGTAAAAAATATAGAAAAACGATTTGTCCCATTAATTTTTTAGCAAATTCAACAGAATTGAAATCTGCTTTTTTAGATTCAGATAAAAACTCATCATTATTATCTAAATATTCTTTTAGTTGTAAATACTTTTCTTTATACTCTTCAAAAAATCTTTTGGTAACTTTTTCTACATCAAACACCTGCTCAATATCATCTATATTTATTTTTCTGTCATTAATTTTTAATAACTTTAATAAATACTCTTTAGCAGTATGAACTGATTCGTTTTCTCCTACTAAATAGGAAAATCTTTTTGCTGGACTTAACGATATTATAAAACCCTTATCAGTAAAATCAATTTCTTTCTTTACAAATGATAATCTCCAGTTATTTTCTTTATCAGAGTAAAAAGCAACTAATGATGCATCTAGATCGTATTTTGATAAAATTGTAGCAATAAAATTCCTTTGGGCAGTTCTTGCATTAGTAGATGTTTTATTTCCTAATTTTACAATTAATATACCAATATTGTTAATACCATCATTATATTTAGCAATGTATTTATAATAATCAATATTTTCTTGATATTGTTTAGGAACATCTTTTCTTTCCTCAATATTATTAGAAATATCAAATTGATTTAAATTTAATAAATCACGAACAAAATCTATAAAAGCTGATTCATCAAACTTTTTATTTAATAATTCTAAATATTCTTTTTCTCTATGATCCATAAACATCACTTCCTTATTTTATAAATAGCTCTGATAAGATAATTTCAGTAACATTATTATCAGTTTGATTTAGTTTTTCTTCTAGTTCAAAATATGTTGATGGGATTGATTTATAAAAATCTTTATAAAATTTTATTAAATCAGAATGGCTTTTTACATTTAATTTTAACATTTTATTTGCATCTTTTAACATTTTAGTTGGTAATTCACCATTTTGCAATAACTTAAGTAATCTATTGCCTTTGTCGATTTCTTCTTCAGTTAAAACATCTTCAATCTTTAGGGTTTCTTTAATTGCATATATTATGTTTTTAGCATTACTAGATCCTTTTCTTTTTTCAACTTCAGAAAATTCATCTTGATTTTCTTCTGATTCAAAATTATTAAATGACTCTTTATTTCTTTTTAATAAAGTATAATATTGTGAATTAATCGGTATTGACTTTTCATTTATATCTGTTTTTATAAAGTCGATAACATCATCAAAAGTAATTTCGTCAGTATTATTTAATGTAGATAAATAAAACTTTTTTATATATCCTTTTCTAAAAAAAGTGATTAATTTTTCTGAATTATCTTTTCTACCAATTTTTATTTTTTTTGGCAACCTTTTAATTCTACCAAACAATTCAGGTTGTTTATCTCTTATCTCTCTAATAAATTTTAAATATTGTAGTTCTGTATTCAAACCTGTTTCATCTTCTTCATCAATAGTTGTCATCTTCTTAAACAATTCATGTGTTGATATATTTTCTTCATCCGTTAAAAATTTAGAATCCTCTCCTAAAATATTATGAAACATTTGAATTTTACTAATAATATTTTCATTTTGATGAATTAAATCGTTAGAATTTGTCGTTGGAAAGAAATTATATACAAACAATTCTGTATGTTTCGTGCCAACTCTGTTAATTCGTCCAACACGTTGCATTATTCTAGTAGGATTCCATGGCAAGTCATAATTAATTATTACATTGCTTCTATGAAGATTCATACCTTCAGCTAAAACATCAGTAGTAACTAATACATCATAGTCATCTCTTACAAGTTCTTTATCAACATTTGGATCAAAGTTATTTCTGATTTCATTTTTAATATTATCACTCATAGATCCTGAAAATAAAATGACGTTTCTTTTTAGTTTATTTTTTATGTTTTCAGCCAAATATTCTGCCGTTTCCTTTGACTCTGTAAATATAATTATTTTATTATTTAGATTCTTATCTGTTTTTAGTAAATCCAAAAAATAATTTAATTTGCAATCATGATTTAAAGATTCCCATTTTTCTTTTAAACTAGTTAAAATATTTAAATCTTTTTGTAAATCAGTTATAAAATCATCATTAAATTCCTCTGATTTGAAAGAAAATGCTTTTCCACTATCTTTTCCATCAATTAATGTTTCAAAATCTTCACGGTCTAATAAATCATCAACATTTAATTTCCTACTAATCCATATTTCACCATTGTTATACATTTTAATAAAAGATTCATGAGATTCAATAAATCTATTTAAAGTTTTTATAAAAGCATATTTACTACTTTCTAATCTTTTTACCAAAGTTCCTTTCATAAAGGCACCCATATTTCTTTGACCTGTTAATAAAGTATTCATTTCATTGGTTAAAAATTCAGATTTAACATAAGTTAAAGGCTTATAGCGAGAATAGGTTAATTCTTTTATAGAATTAATTGTTTCCTCAAAAATAGTTTCAGTTTCTGAATCAAATTCGTAGGTTTCTTTAATAGGGTTATTTAATTTTGGAAAGGAAAGTCCTTGCTTTTCTAAATCCTCTTTATAGTTTTTTTGAATTTCTGTCCTAGTTCTTCTAATCATAACCTCTCGTAAAACTTTATCTCTTATTTTACATGAAGCCTTTTCTAAAGCATCATAATATGCTTTAGTTCCTTTTTCATATTTATTAACTTCTGATCTTAAGCCTAGGAAAAATTGTTCTAGTTTTCTAACACCTGGTATTGTAGAATTTGTTTTTGATTCAAATAAGTATAATTGATTTGCTATGTCAGTTATATAGTTATTTTGTGGAGTTGCAGTAATTAATACTACTTTTTTGTTAGTACATATCTCATATAAATAGGTATAGTTATCAGTATTATCATTTCTAAATTTATGAGCTTCATCTACAAATATATAGTTTTTATCTTTGTATAATTTTTCATCACAAATTTTTCGCAAATTACCACTAGAATACACTTCAAAATTTCTTACTCCAAAAGACCTCAAAACTTTTCTCCAATAATCTACTAACACTGGTGGAGCAAGAAACAATTTTCCACCAGTTAATTCATTAGCAAGTAAAGCACACATATATGTTTTCCCAAGACCAACAACGTCAGATATAAAAACACCATTATGTTTTTCAATCATTTTTTTGGCTTGAATAACTGCATCCATTTGATATTGTAATGGTCTAAAACCATCAATAAGATATTCATCAGTATGAAATTTAAACGACTGATCATCATTTATTTCTTCTTTAAAATATTCATATAAAAATTTTAAGTACATTTCATAAGGAGTAATATCATTTTTAATCCAAGTTTCCTTTTCAATAGTATCAATGCAATCCTGGCTAACATCAACTGAATCTTTCCATAACTCTTCAAATTTGTTATAAGCAAATTCTACATCAGCATGGTTTTTTAGTTCAACATTAAACTCTAAATTATTTACTAATCCATTATAGGAAAAATTACTTGAACCAGTTATTACTTTACCATAGTCAGCACAATCATCATAATTTCTCATAATATATACTTTTGCATGAATTGGTTGTTTGGTATAAACTCTTAATTCTAGTTTTCCATTTTTTAACAAATCAATAAACCGATGAACTCCTGTTTCTACTATTTCTGAATCTTCAGAATCATCAAATTCATTTTTTAATTTATTCTTATAATTTAATTTAGTTTGATAAGTATTAAAATTTATTTCATCAATAGTCATTTGACTTTCTTTATACATTTTTAATACTTGTTCATCTGTATTAATTCCAATTAATACTCTGGTTTTTTCTACATTATTTAAAGCATCCTGTAATAAATAAAAACCACTTGCTCTAAAATAACCAACCAATGCATCAAAAAATTGTGTATCTCTTTTTAAAATTTTATTAAATCTATCATTTAAATTCCTTTCAGGCTCATTAGTAAAAAAAGTTAAATCGTTATTCATACTTCATCATACCTCGCATATCAATTAACACTTATATTTCTATATAATTATACCATATAGATTAAGAAATTTATCATAAACTTTACACTTGATTTTTTATCTTGTCGAAATATGTTGCAAATACATATCAAATATGTTATTATTATCTTGTCAGATGACACGAATGTAGTTTAGTAGTACCGTGTTATTCTGATTCAACCGCAGTTTGGTTGAGTAGTAGATCGTCTGCTAGTACAGGGACGATTTTTTTTATGACAAAAATTTCTTTATTTTTAACATAGTTTAGGGGGATACTGCTAATATATTAATTACTACTTTTTAAATCTTTTTCATACTTATCTTTCCATTGATAGTATGAAATACTTTCTGATATAGCAAAATATCTTAAGGCTATCCACATAAGAGTATCATAGAATTGTTCTTCTCTTAATTCAGTAGAAAAACAATATTTTTTCAAAATATCAATATCTATTGGTAAATCTATTTTCCTATCGTGATACCCTATAACCTTAAATAAAATATCATTCGCTACACTATCGCCCTCTTCAACAACTGCATCAAAACCATCTCTTTTACTTGAATAATAATCTGTAAGTTCATCAACATTTCTTGAAACTTTACTATATATATCCATAGTTAAAGATTTTTTTAACTTTTCCAGTTGTTTATTGATAATCAAACTTAAAACTTTGTCTTTCTTATCATTTGGAAGGCTGTCAACTACATCAACTAGATTTTTTAAATCTAAATCTAGCACCTCTTGAATCTTAACTAAATCATTTTCCATTGTTTTAGAAATTGATTCTGCCAATTCTTCTTCTTTTAATTCTTCATTAATATTTTTTTTCATAAATTTAGCTCCTTCGTTATATACCCTAAACTACAATCATAATTATATCACGTTTTTATAAAATGACCCAGAGTTTTGCTAATAATTTTCATATTAATGTAAAAATTATATTGGGTGATCTTTAGAATGATGAATAATAATCTCAAATTTTGTAGAGAAGAACTTGAAATGACACAAAAGGAACTAGGTAATGTATTTGGTGTTTCTTTTAAAACAGTTGCTGGATGGGAAAATAGTCATGATACCATGCCTTTAACTAAATTAGTAAAATTTTGTAATTTATATAAGTTTTCAATAGATTATGTAACTGGATTATCAAAAGTTAATAATTATGTAGAACTAGATAAATTAGACCGAGTTAAAATTGGTAACAAACTAAAAAGAATTAGACAAAAACTTGGACTAACACAAGAAACTATTGCTTCAGAATGTATGATTTCTCAAGCGACTTATAGTGGCTATGAAAATGGAAAATATTTAATAACTTCACTATGTCTATATACAATTTGTTATAGCCACAAAATATCAATGAATGACATATTAAAAAAATAGTTTATCTATCAATATCATAGAAACTATCAAATAAGTCATCTTCTCCCCATAGATCTTCTATGTTCTGATTTAATTTGTTTATATTACTAATAATAGAGTTTTTAAAATAACCAAATTTATTTTTAATTATATTTCCATCTTCATCTCTAAAACCTCTTTTAACAACTCTAGGAACAATATAATGAATAATTTGTATTAAATCTTTATAGGAATTATTTTCTTCTAATAACTTGTTAAACAAATCATCATAGTAAAATATTTGTATATCATTTTCATTTATATATCCACTATCTATTAATTCTAATGTTAGTCTATTATGTTCTTCAGCAACAAAAAAAGATGATAATTTCGTTTTATCATCTTTATCTATTTGTTTTTTAGTATTTATTATATTAGTATTTATTTGTGTAGGCCCTTCCACATCTGGAATATCCAGGTGTGGATTTTCCGTATCTGGATATTCTTTATCATTTTCTAGTTCAACAAAGTGTGGTATTTCATAAATTAAGTAATTATATTCAAAATAACCTTTTTCTCCTCTAACTTTTTCTATTTCTAAATAATGATATTCTTGCAATTCCTTTAATATGGATCTAATTCCATCTCTACCCTCTTTACTTATAGAACAAAGACCTGCCAAAGAATAATCCCAATCTTCTGGCAAACTTAACATAAACGATAATAATCCTTTAGCTTTATACGATAAATTTTTATCTCTTAAATGATAATTAGACATAACAGTATAGTTATTATTCTTTTCTATTTTAAAAACTGACATTTTTACACCTCCAAACAAAAAAACAACTATAAAGTTGTCTTTAATTTATTATACTTTTCTTTTGCATTTTCTAACTTATTAAATTCTTCGCTATAAATTAATTTTATATTGTCTTTACTTACAATACATTTTTCTACAATAAATTTATTACCTTTTTTAACAATTGAAATAATAATACAATTGTTACCTATAATCATTTCATAAACATCAATTAATAATTCTTTCATATCCTACCTCTTAAATTCTACACTTTTAATAATTATCTTATCAGTTAATTTATCAACTTTAATAACCTCCACAAAACGTTCTAAAAACTGTTGTTTTTCCTTATTTGTTAAATATCCCCAATTTAATTTTATATTAGTTACAATATCTTTAATATCATCATAAGAATACGAATCATTGCTATCCTCAATTATTTCATCTAGTTCTAAGATTTTTGACTGTTGTATATTCTGTTGTTTTTGTATTTCCTCAGTAATTTCATGATATTCATTTACATCTATCAAATCGTTAATAAACTGACTCCTAATAATTTTTTTCTTGTTTTCTAGTTTTTCAATTTTTTTATTAATTTCTTGTTTCTTTTTTTCAGAATTAATTATTTTTTTTCTTTTCTCCATAATGCTCTTATCAGGAACCATATTCTCTAAAGTATCTAAATATTCTAAAAATGCTTTTTCCATTGTCTTATGCGAAAAGCCTCCACATTTACAAAAACCTCTACTAGAATTATTACACCTATACGTAATATATAATTTGCCACTCTGAGTTTGTTGCCTAGCAGAAATATTACCTCCACAATTTGCACATTTTATAATATGAAAATAATATGAATTTTCACTTGGATAACGTCTGACACAATATTGTTTTCTTGTCGCAATTATATTATTTGCTAATTTCCATTTTTCTTCATCAATTATTGGTTCTATGTCATTTCCATCCACAGTAAAAGATCTATCTTTATTTTTCTCTTGCACTCCATATCTTACTTTACCGACATACAACGGGTTATTAATTATTGATTTAATTGTAGATGATGCCCAATGTCCACCTCTTTTGGTGGGGACATTTTCTTCATTAAATAAATGGGCTATTTTAAAATAAGACTTACCATCTATATATAAATCGAAAATTCTATTAACTAAATCTTTTTCTTCTTCGTTTACAATTATCTTTTTCTCTCCCACAATATAATCATAACCATAAACACCATTAGTATTAGTATAATTACCTTCTCTTGTTTTCTGTTCATAGCCAAAAGATACTCTTTCAGCCAGATTTTCTCTTTCAAATTCTGCAAAAATACCTATAATTTTTACAAACATCCTACCAACAGCATTAGATGTATCAATTTTTTCAGTTTGAGAATTAAAAGTACAACTATGTTTTTCAAATAACTCTATTAAATAAATTAAATCACGAACACTTCGGGTTAATCTATCTAATTTATATATTAATATATTATTAATTTTTCCATCTTCTACATCTTTAAGCAATCTAGTTATTTCAGGTCTATCTTCTAAATTTTTACCACTTATTCCATCATCAACATAGTAATCAAAAATATCCCAATCGTTTGCCTCAGCATACTTGGTTAATTTTTCTCTTTGTGCATGAATTGAGAAACCATCTTTTGCTTGATCCTCTGTTGAAACACGAATATAAATTCCTGTAACTATTTTTTCTTCCACAATATCTATCTCCTCTATTCTGCCTAAATAGATTTGATATTTGACTCTAAAATTCTAGGAATGCTTGTATTCAAGAAAAATTTCATAATTTCAATTTGTATTTTTCTAGGTATAATATTGTCAATCATTGTTATCCCCACTTTCTAATAAAGTATAGATAACAGCATTTTAATTTATGCAGTTTAATGTAAAACTTAAATTGACACTATTCGTACAAACATATAAAACTATTGCAAAATATAAATACAAGTCTAATTGTATTTACGTTTAACAATAATTGGTTTTATTGCAAAATATAAACACGACTTTATTAGTATTAACTAGCCAGAATTTATTATCTGTATCTTCTCTTAAATAGTCTTCATAGACTGATGAAAATTCTAATATCTTCTCATGTTTTAATAGTTCTTTTGCAATAATAGCCATATCATAAGCACTGGAGTAATGTCCTTCTTCATCTAGTCCTGTACAGTTTTTAAAGAAAGTATTTTTAAGACCTAGCTCTTTAACTTTTTTATTCATCATGTCAACAAATTCAACTTCACTTCCGGCAATAAACTCTGCCATAGCGACAGTGGCATCATTAGCACTTGCCATGGAAATGCCTTTCATCATATCTTCTACAGTCATTTCTTCTCCTGTTGTTAAATAGATTTGACTTCCTCCCATACCTGAGGCATTAGCACTAGCAGTAACAATATCAGTCCATTTAATTTTACCAGCTTCAATTTGCTCTAATATAATGATCTGAGCGACCATCTTCGTCATAGATGCTACGGCTACTTGCTCATCTTTATTTTTCTCAAAGATTATCTCACCAGTAGCCATATCCATTAAAACACCAGCAGTAGCATTAGGAATAAGTGAGGTATCAGTATTATTTTCACTATTTGTATTTTCTTTAGCAGTATTATTTTCATTTAAAGTATTATTCTCTTTAACATTAGTATTACTTTCTATATTATTAGTAGTGGATTCATTTTGTTCTGTTATATTTTCTTCCTCATTAGTCGCTTCTTCAGCTTTAACATAACACGGTATTAAAAGAATAGATAATATAAGTAATAGAATTACCTTTTTCATTAAATCAACTCCTAATAAAAGCTATGCTAATATTAGTTAAATATGATTATCTAAGTGTATAAAAATTATTATAGATATGATATGATGGTATTAATAAAGGTTAAATGTAATAAAATTAAGTAAGGTGTTTATATATGAAAAAGATTATTATTATTTTAAGTAGTATTATTGTTATTATTTTTATTATCCTTATGATTTTCTTATTTAATACAGATAGTAAAGATAAAGATATTAAAGAAACGAAAGATAAGGAAATTATTGATAAAGTTCCTAAAGAAGATAATAATGAATTTAGTAAATTATCTTATTATAGGGAAGAAAATCTAGATAGATATAAAGCTTATCAATCTAATAATTCTGATTTAAGTATAGAGGATATTGTTACAAGAGTTAATTTGAATTTAGACAAAGAGACTTATACTGATACTATTCCTTCTACTAATTTAAATACTAACTATTTACTTGTTAATAAGTTTAATTATTTAGATAGTAGTTATATTCCTAATAATCTTGAACTTTTAGATAATAGTTATGCTAAAAGTGGTATTTATTTAGTTAAGGAAGCTAAAGATAATATTGAGAGATTAATTAGCGATGCTAAAGAAGATGGTATGAATATTAGAGTTATCTCTGCTTATAGGTCTTATACATATCAAGAGAATCTATATAATAATTATGTTAAAAACGATGGTGTAGAAAATGCTGATACATACTCTGCTAGACCAGGTTATTCTGAGCATCAAACAGGATTAGTTGTTGATGTAACAAAAGCATATGATAATTTTAATA
This sequence comes from uncultured Bacilli bacterium, assembly GCA_944358355.1. GTDB lineage: Bacteria > Bacillota_I > Bacilli_A > RF39 > UBA660 > Onthousia. Next base: position 34,596 of record CALVQY010000005.1, read on the forward strand.
ACTTTGAAAATACTGATGAGTATAATTGGATGTTAGAAAACGCTAGTAATTATGGATTTATTTTAAGATATCCTAAAGATAAAGAGAATATTACTACTTATAGTTTTGAAGCTTGGCATTATCGTTATGTAGGGGTAGAACTTGCAAAAAAAATAAAGGCTAGTAACCTAACCTTTGATGAATATTATGCAAGATATATAGAAAGTGAAAATAATTAAGAAGCTTAAGATTTTAAAATTTTCTTAAGTTTCTTTTCTTTTCCTTCAGCTTTAGTAGTTGCTAAGAAAGAAGTTATTAAATTTTCAATATATTCTTGATCAATATTTAAAATAGAACTTATAGCTTCATAGGAAAATTTAATGCCTTTATAATATCTTAGTATTAGAGCTAATAATATTTTATCTTCAAAAGTATAACCTTCTAAACATTCATAGAAATCAATCTCTAGACTTTTTAAAGCTTGTTTTAATAGATTATCTTTATTAAGCTTATAACTTTTTCCTAAGACTGTAATTTCTTCTTTAACTATAACTAAATTATTTATAGGATTAACTTTTAATTGTTCTGTAACTTCAGGATATATTGTTTTAGCTTCTTCTAGCAATGACATATTAGTTTCTAATTTTCTTAATAAAGTTCTTTTAGCTGCATAATATGTAGAATCATTTTTATATCCCAAGATAGTAGCAGCTTGTTTATTAGTAATTTGATTATTTTTATAATCACTTAATAGTTGCAAAATTCTTTGTTCTTTATCAGTTAATTTATCTACTACTTTAAATGTCCCCCTACTTCCTTGTTCAAGAGAAAAACTAGGGTATTTCTTTTTAATATTTTTTAATAGTTCTTCATTATTCTTAATTTTATTAATTAAAACTTGCTTAGCTTTTAAATAAATTCTTTTATTATATCCCAACTCTTTAGCTATTTCTTCATCTGTTTTAGTAATATAATAATCGTTATTAAGAATTTCTAATATTATTTTTTCATTATTAGGCAAGTTATATACATCATTCACATCAAATTCAGGATATATTTCTCTAACCCTAGTTAATAATTTAGGATTTACTTTTATTTTATTAATTAACTTTGCTTTGGCAACACCATAAGATTCAGTAGTTTTATACTCTAATAATTTTGAAACATCTTCATCTTTTAAAGGATTATCCTTATGTTCATTTAATAGTGATAACATTTCCTTTTCTCTATTATTAAGAATTTCGTCTTTAGAACTCACTAAATCTTTATATATTCTAGAAACTTGGCTAGCTAATTTTCTATTCTTTTTAATACTAGCAATAATATTATTTTGAATAATATTATAATTCTTTTTTTCATCATAATAATTTAATTGTTTAGCAGCATTTTCTAAAGAGATGTTATGTTTATCTGCTTCTATAATTATTTCCAACATTTCTGCTTCTAAACTATTTAAATTTCTTTTATCTAAATCAAAGTCTTTATAAATAGATATTACATCTTTCATTAGATAGGTATTTTTTCTTAAAAAACTATAAAAATTATTTATTTCGATAACAAAGGTATGTAGATTTTGATAGCCTCCATCTTTTATTATTTTTTCATAGTTTTCTGGTGTTTCTTCGAATTCTTTAATACTTTTGACTAATTTAATTTGTTCTTCTGATAATTTAGTCTCATCTCTAAAAATACCTAAACCAGCATATTTTTTAGAAATTAATTCTTGTAATTTTTTATTTTTTCTTACTTTATTAAATAGTTTTGTTTTTTCTCCTCGATAATGAGCAAGAGAAAAGTTTAAACGACGTGCCATTTCTTCATCAGATAAATTCTCGTCTTTAATTTTATATAATTCATTCAATACTTTTTCTTCATTAGAGGATAAAACAAAGTTGTTTCCAATATGATATGTTTTTATATTAAAAAGTTGAATATTCAACTCAGTAGCTTTTATTACTAATTCTCTTTTTGTATTAGGATAGTTTTTAAAAAAGGTTTTTAAATTGTTATTATTTCTTAAAAGGTTAAAGGCTGTTGTTAATTCTTTAAGAATAGTAGAAGTATCTTTTTTATAAATATCTTTTAGCTCGTCTATTGATAAAGAAGAACCAGTAACTTTTCCAATATAGTAGCCTATTAATTTTATTTGTTCAAAGGTAATTATATTGTTTATATTAAAATACTCTTTTCGATGATTAATTTTTTGAAAGCAGTATGGAAAAATGTTTTCTATATCTAAGTTATTATCTTTCTTTAAAATAATATTATTAAATTTAATTATTGTTTCATTTACTTTATCAATATTTATATTCAACTTCATAGATATTTCTGCATTTGATAAATATCTATTATCTATTTTAGTTAAATATAAATTTATAATTTTTTGTTCTTCTAGAGAAAAAATACAATTTTGTGAATAATTTATTTCTTTACGTAATAAATTTGATAAATAGAATTTGAATGGTACTGATATTTTTGAATTATAAGAATCTAGTCCTTCTTTAAATACTTTATCTACTAGCATTTCTTTATCATTGATATTTGTTCCTTCCAGGCTTTTTAATAGAGTTTTTTTTAGAAAATCTTCTAATCTTTTATCACCATTTTTTATTTTTTCAACTAGCTCTATATTATTTTTCATACTAATTCTCCCCCTATAAATATTAGTTATTTTCTTCTCATCCGCATTTTTTTAACTAATTTATCTTCTTTACTTTCTTTTAATGATTCTCTTGATTGAGTAGATACCTTTTCTATCATTTCTTCAAAATATAAGTCACCACCTATTAATAAATCATTGTGAAAACTTGAATAAACATGAGAGATAATTTTACCTCCTTCGTCAACAAAAAAATCTAAAGTACTTGTTTTTGTTCTTTCTATACCATCTACAGTTTCACTAACTGTCACATATTTAATAGCATGAGCAGCATTATATATACTTCCATCCTTACGTAAATACTCTTTAAACTCACCAATATAATCATAATACCTTGATACTTTCATAGTATCTAAATTATACAGTTTATGATTATCTTGCAAAACATTTGGTAAATTAGTTTTTTTTAAGTCTTCACCTATAATTTTACAACCTGCTATCTTATTGCCATCTAATTTAATATGAAAAGTACCTGTATCATCTTTAATTATAAAATCATTTTCTCCCATTCTTTCTATACTTTTAGTACAAAAAGTTCGATTTATACTAAATTTATCCTTTAAATATTCATCTAAATATGCATCACCTTTTGCTACTAAATCATACTCTTTATAATCTTTATTAATTAAAGCATAAATATCAGTATTAAGAATTACATTTTGATATCTATTCATTAAGGTATAAATAAGGTTTTCATCTTTAGTTATAGAACATAATAAGTTTTTAAACTCTCTACTATTTAATTTTCTATCTTGTTCTTTATTAAAATGATGTCCACTTCTTGCAATCCCTACTAATTTTACTAAGGCTTTATCACCAATAAATTCTACAGTTTTTTCATCTTTTAAAATAATATCTATATTATCAATTGTCTCTATTACTTTCATAACACTAGTCCTTTCTTTAAGCGTTCCCTATTATAACAGAAAAAGAAAGAAAAAACAAGTTACTTTTCTTTCTTTAAAGCTTCATCTATGTCACTTTTTTTAAGTCTCAGTGTTTCTTGAATTACGCCAGTTGCATTAAAGCACATACCAAGAGTAAAGATATAGGCTAGAATATAGACCCAAATTAATAATACTAAAATATTAGACATTGCTCCATAAAATACATCATAATTTGAGAAGAAATCAACATAGAAAGCATATATTTTGGAACTTATTAACCACATAATAGTTGTAAATAGTGCTCCTGGAATAGTACTTTTACTACTTATTTTTGTAGATGGAGCGATGGTATATAAAAGTTTTAAATTATAATAAATAATAAATAATGATATAGGATACTTTATGATATGATATATACCTTCTATAATACTATTTAAACTTTCATTTTGTACTGAAGTAGTAATCAATCTAATTAAGACATCACCAAAAGCAGGAACTAATATTAAGAAAAGAAAAAGAATTACTAAAATAAATGTCATAAGAACAGCTTTTAATCTTTTCTTTATTTCACCATTATCTTCTACTTTATATATTTCATTAGAAGTATTAATTATTGAATAAGTTCCATTACTAGCTAGAATAAAGGCAGCACCAAAGAAAATTATCATATTAAAATTTAATATTCCGTCAGTATTGGCTGGTATTAAGTAATTAATTATATCATGAGGTACAACACTATCTAATATTTCTTTAATAGAAGTTGCTGGTAGGCCGAAACCACTACCTATAGCACCTACTAAAGTTATTAATGGGATGATAGAAATAACAAGAAAAAAAGCAAGTTGACCTGGTAATATTCGCATTTCAGGTAGCCTAATTATTGAAATAACTTTTCTTAAAAATATTCGCATTTTCTTACTTTTTTTCATTATTATCCCCTACTTTAATCCTTGTTTCTTTGTCATCATTTCTAATGTTGCTTCATTGATGGCATCATCTAATGTTTTTATATCATCTTCAATCATACTATAACCTACACTTGCACCAAAGTCATGTGGTAAGTTTTTCATTTCCTTTTCTATCTTTTTAGCATAAGTATCTACTTGTCTTTCACTATAACCTACTAGATAAACTAAAAATTCATTACCATCTGTTCTAATTATTTCACTATTTTCTAGTTGAGTATTAACTAATGTTGAAGCGGCTGTAATTATTAATTTATCTCCTTCTTCATGTCCATAATTATCATTTACATATTTGACATTATTAAGGTCTATCATAACAATAGCTTGTGGATAAACATGACTTTGTTCCCATTCTGGAGCTTTTTTATTTAGATAGTTTCTATTTTTTAGTGAAGTTAAAAGGTCTGTATATTTATGTCGGTCTTCTTTTTTTACTTTCTTAATTTTATGTTTATGTTTAAAGTAGATATATAGTATTGCTAAAGCAATTAAAGGAATAGAAACTATTAATAGTATAATTAAGAATAAGCCCATAAAACTACTACGTTCTACTATTGACCTACTAATATCTGCTAAACCACTATTTCGATAATTATAATATGAATTAGTTGTAATTATATAGTTAAATAGGTTATAGAAAGTACTATTATTATTTTTAACCATAAATTTATAATCATTCATCATCGTATCTTCATAAAGAACATCATAGTCTTTAAAGGTATTATTTTTATATAAATTATATACTTCTTTATCAACTACTAACATTTTATCATTAGCATTTTTTACTAATTCATCATTGTTCTTGTAAGTAGTAATATCACTTCTACTATTATTTTCAAAATAATTATATAATGAAGTATTATCTAACATAGCGATAGATTCATCTTTTAAGCTTTCAAAAGAGTTTACAACATGATTATCTGCTCTTTTACCTAATATTACATATTTCTCAATAAAAGTAGAAATAGTATCTTTATAATCGTCATTAACATCAGCTAGGTTATAGTAGTCAAAATATATATCTACATTACCTTTTTCTATCGCTTTTCTTAGGGCTGCTACACTTCCATATCTTTTATAAGTAAAGCTTATATTAGTAAGCCTACTCATTCTATTTAAATATTCACCTGCTATACCTGATACTTTACCATCTATTTCTACTTCATATGGATAATTTTCAACATAGCCATAGACATAGTTTTTCTTAACTAAATCAGTAGAATCAGCAGAACTTACATTATTTTCTGTAATATAGTAGTTAAAATAAGCATCATTATATTCATCTACATAGTTATCATTTTTCCATTTATTAAAGTATTTTCTTATTATATTATTTAATCTTGTATTGTCACTACCTAGGGTCAATACTATTTTTTTGTTCATTTCGGTAAAATAGTAATTTATATAGTAAGTATTATTTTCTATAGTCTTATTTAAATACATTATATTAGGAATAATAATCATACCTACTTCATCACTATCTAAGGCATTAAATAGTTCATCTATTGTTTTATACGATTTAAAGGCAAGTCCTGTTCCTTGTTTTAGATAATAACTTATTTCGGCAACATCATCTTCAAAAACTCCAAAGGTAGTATTAGAAAAGTCAGATATATTATTAATTCTCGTATGTTTCTTACCAATAGCAATATAACCATCAGTAGCGATTAATAAGTCATTGTTATTAAGTTTATCTTCATTGTTTAGGATTCTAAAACTATATGTTTTATCATTTTCTAAATCAGTATCTTTAGAATATGCAATTTTATTGAATTCTAGTCCTACATTTTTTTCAAAATCATCTAAAAAGCTAAAGAAAACACCTTCTCCATTTAAACCATAAAGGGGGTAGTCATTAATAACGTTGATATCAACCATAGTTGTATCGTTAGATTCTACCCATTTCTTTTCTGTAACAGTTAAAGATGTTTTAGCATCTTCTTTATTATAGTAAATATAGACACCAATAAATACTAATAAAACAACTACAATAGGAATTATTATTAAAGTTTTCTTTTTCATTTTTTACTCCTATCTATCTTTACTCCAAGAAAAAGTATCTTTATCTTGATGTTTATAACCAATAATTGGATATCTTGCATCATCATTATCTTTCTTTACAAATACTTGAATATCATAATAACTTGTTTGTTCTTTTTCTAAAGTATCTGTTATTGTTCCAGTTAAGGCTTTAGCAGCGTCTAATTCTACATCATCATTAACTGTAATAATGACATTTAAAATACGTCCTTTTATATCAACTTCAGCCTTTTTTACTTCTGCTTTCTCTTCTAATTTAGAAATAATATTATCTTGTTCTTTAGATGTTATTTCAACTTCTTCTATACCTTCAAGTCTATCACCATATATTGCTTTCGCTTCATCAGGGAAAAATGTAAGTTTAACAGCAAAGACAATAATTACAAAGATTACACAAATAATAAAAGTAATTACTGTAAGCTTATTATTTTTAATAAATTTCTTCATCTTATCACTTCCTAGTATAATTATTATATAATATTATTTAAAGTATATCAATTATTTATTTAAAGCTTCTTTTAACATATCACTAGCTTTTTTAGGATTAACTGTACCTTTAGTTTCTTTCATAACTTGCCCCATTAAGTATTTTAAAGCTCTATCATGACCATTTTTATAATCATTTACACTTTCTGTATTATTTTCTATTACTTTAGTAATTATGTCTTCAATGAATCTATCATCAGTAATATTCTCTATTTTAAATTCTTTCTTTAACTCTTCAATAGTCAAATCATTTTCCATTAGGGAATCTATTAAGTCTTTAACATTTTTATTAGATAAAGCTCCGCTTTCAAGATTATCTATAACACTAACTAATTTTTCATATGAAAGATGAGTATCAGTTATTACTTTATTATGTTTATTTAAGTATGAAGAGATATCTGAAAGTAATAGGTTAACGGCTGTTACATAGTTAGTTTTAAATTCTAATAGGCCCAAGAAATAATCGTTTAATGGTCTATTATTGATTAGTTTTTCTATTTGTAGAGAACTAAGTCCTATTTTACTATACTTTTCTCTTAATTCATCTGGAAGTAATGGTAAAGTTTTCAAAGAATCGTTAATAAATTCATCTGTAATTACAAGATAAGGAATATCAGGTTCAATAAAGTAACGATAATCATTTCCAGTCTCTTTAACACGCATTAGAATAGTCTCTCCTAGTTTGTCATCAAATCTTCTTGTTTCTTCTTTAATTATTCCATTATTATTAAGTACTTCTTCTTGTCTTGCTATTTCTTTTTCTATGGCAAGTCCTACATTATGAATAGAGCTGATATTTTTAGTTTCTGTTCTTGTACCCATATTTTCATCTTTACTGATAGAAACATTAGCATCACATCTCATGCTTCCTTCTTCCATTTTGCAGTCACTAATATTAGCATAAAATAATAGTTCTTTTAATTTAGTAAGGTAAGCCATGGCTTCTTTACCATTACTAATACATGGCTCAGTTACAATTTCTATTAAAGGAACCCCTGCTCTATTAAAGTCTAGAAGACTTACACTACCACGATGGGCACTCTTACAGGTGTCTTCTTCGATATGAATATCTGAGATACCTATTTTTTTCTTAATACCATCAACTTCTATTTCAACATAGCCATCAGTACCAATAGGAGTTCTATTTTGAGTTATTTGATAATTTTTAGGATTGTCTGGATAAAAGTAGTTTTTACGGTCAAAGTGCATTTTACGAGTAATATTGCAGTTTAAGACTTTACAGGCTCTAATTCCTTGTCTTATTATTTCTTTATTTACAGTAGGTAAAGTTCCAGGATAGCCTAAGTCAACGACATTAACAGATGTATTAGTAGCCATACCATAAGAATTAGCACTACTTGAAAATAGTTTACTTTTACTTTTTATTTCAACATGGACTTCAAGACCAATAGTAGGGATAAATTCACTCATTTAAAACACCTCCTCTATAAAACTGGCAAGGCGATAGATAGTCGCTTCATCAAAAGCTTTACCTATTATATGTAAGCCTATAGGTAAGTTTTCACTAGATTTTCCTACAGGAACAGATAATCCAGGAAGTCCTGCCATATTAACAGGTATTACTAAGACATCATCCATAAAGGCTTTATGAGGGTCATCTTTGCTAGTTCCTAATAATGGAGCGACTCTAGTAGTAGTTGGACCTATAATTAAGTCATAATCTTTAAAGACACGATTAAACTCTTTAGTAATATCATCGCGTACCATTAAGGCTTTATCATAATAAGTTTTAGCATTTTCTCCACTTAAGATATAAGAACCTACCATAATTCTTCTTTTAACTTCATCACCAAAGCCTTCTCCTCTAGTTTTTTCATACATTGAATCTACATTATTAAAAGATGTTGCTCTATATCCATAACGAATGCCATCAAAACGCGCTAAGTTACTACTAGCTTCGGCCATAGCGATTATCTGATAAAGGTTAACAGCTGTATCTAAATATTTCATATCAACTATATCAACAGTGGCTCCGTTTTCTTTCAAGAAAGAAATAACTTCTTTTATTCTCTTACTAATCTCTTCATCAACAATATCACTAACAAAGTATTTAGGTAAGGCTATCTTCATTCCTTTAATATCTTTACCAATTAGTCTTGTAAAGTCTTCTTTCTCTTTTTTTACACTAGTAAGGTCTTTATCATCTTCACCAACTAAGATATTTAGTAAAGCAGCATTTTCATAAACTGTTCTAGTCATTGGGCCAATTTGGTCAAGACTTGAAGCGAAGGCAACTAGACCATAACGAGATATTCTACCATAAGTTGGTTTCATTCCTACTATTCCTGTGTAACTAGCAGGTTGTCTAATACTTCCACCTGTATCACTACCAAGCGCTAGAGGAACAAGACCTCCTGAAATAGCAGCAGCACTACCTCCAGAACTTCCTCCTGCTGTTCTTTTTTTATCATGAGGGTTTAGTGGTGTACCAAAGTAACTAGTCTCACTAGTAGAACCCATAGCAAATTCATCCATATTAGCTTTACCAATAATAAGTAGTTTATTTTCTTTAAGCTTTTCAACAATAGTTGCATCATATATAGGTATAAAGTTATCTAGGATATGAGAAGCACAGGTTGTACGCATATCTTTAGTAACAATATTATCTTTGACAGCTATAGGAATACCAAAGAAGATGTTATCAGGCTCTACTTCTCCTAAGGCACTTGCCTCTTCCCTTACTTTATCATTAATGGTAATAAAGGCATTTAAATCTTTATTTTCTTCTATTCTTTCTAAAGCTTCATCTACTAAATCAAGAGGAGTTATTTTTTTCTCTACTAATAACTCATGTATTTCTTTAATACTTAAGTCTAAATATTTACTCATTAATCATCACCGGCACTTCTATAAAACTTCCATTCTTTTTAGGAGCATTACTTATTGCCTCTTTGGCAGTTAACATATCTCCTACAACATCTTCTCTTAATCTAGTATTATCTTCTATTGGGGTAAACATCATCTCATCATCAAAATCTTTAACCTCTTTTATCTTGTCTATATCATCCATTAGTACTTTAAGTTGTACTCTAAACTTCTCTATTTCTTCTTCTGTTAAAGAAATACGAGCTAGATGAGCAACATGTAGTACTTCTTCTCTACTTAACTTATCCATAGTTCCTCCTTTTCTTACTAGCTTATTATAACATAGATTAAAAGCAAAAAAAAGTAATAGTACTTATATTATACTTTCCTATTACCTAATTTTAAAACTCTTTCATTAGCTTTTGCCATTTGCACCTTTCTTTTATAATCATTTTCTAAAGCTACCTCAAGAAAATATTTTTGGTCTAAAAATCGTTCTACTTTATAAAAATCTCTATTCTTTTCTAATTCATCCAATGCCCTTTTAATTACTTGTTCTTTAATATAATTTTCTTTATATTCAAAGTTAAAAACTTGTAAATATTCTTCTAATGCTTTTAAATATTTAGAATTATTATTTTTACTAATAAATTCATCTATTTTATCAAAACTAATAATTTCGTGGCCACAATTAATTGATGTTAATGATTTAATAAAAGAATCTTCCTCATAATATATTCTATAAACAGGAACTTTTTTATCTTCTAATTTTATACTTCTAAAGCCATTAGATGACAATAAATTGCCATTAATATCTACTTTTCTATTACCAAGACTTGTAGAGATTTTATCTGTAATGAGATTAAAATCGTTCTCTAAGTAACTAATATTATATAAACTTAAAACACTTTTATTAGGTAAATAAAATTCTTTTCTAATTTCCATGCTTACCTCCTATAAAATAAACATTATCATAATTAAACTCTTTTTCATCTAAATTAAGACTATAACTAGAATTAATATGAGTACATCTTCCATCAAAGTAAGTTGTAAATTTATCATTTTTAACATTAACTAAGGTATAAGGAGTATCTTTATCTAGATTTAGAATGTTACCTTTAATAAGCATTACTTCTACATAACCTTTAGTTTTAATAATTAATGGAATATTACCAAACCTTTTTCTAATAGATTCTATTAAGTCTTTTAATTCTATACTATTAAGTTCTACTGATAAAGTAACTGCTTTATACTCCAACTGATAAAGATAATAGGCAGTATATGAGTTAAAGACGTTTAAGTGGTATGAGCTGGCTACATTTGTAGTTGGTCTAAATAAATTACTAACAATACTTTTATCTTTTAAAACATCTTTAAGATAAAATGTATTTCTTTCTATTTTCTCATAATTATCTAAGTCTATTATTTCTTTGGTATTTATCTTTTCAATTGTTACTTCTTTAATAATAGGCTCTTTATAATCATTAAGACGTTCTCCTATTAATCTTTCTGATAAAGTTCTTCTTGCAATATTTATATCTCCTATTCTAATAAAGATATCTTCATCCATATCTACATTTATATGTTTAGTAACAAATGGAGTATTACCTAGTTTTTCTAACTGACTAATTAATCTATCTTTAGATAGAGGGTTATTAATAGATTTCTCTACTATGCTACCTCTATAAGTAACAATATGTTTTAAGTCACTAAACGTTAGAACAAACTCTTCTCCTACTCTCGCTTTTACATCTATATTAATAGGGACTTTTCTTGTAATAGTAAAATCTGTTATTTCAAGAGATTTATCAGTAGTCTTTCTAACTTCATCTAGACTAGTTAACTTAACTTTATTATCAACTTCTACTATTTGTTTAGGATTACCTTTATTAATTAGATTATCTTTTAAGTCATAAAGATAATTAACTATCATTCCCTTATTAGATTCTTTAAATCTAATTCCATCTCCTTGTAATAAAGGTTTATCAAGTTCTATTCTAATTCTCTCATCATTAACGTCTATAACTTTACCTAAATGACTTCCTAAATGATTAGGACTTGTTTTATTTATTAAATCATTGTCATTAAATAAGTGTCCTTTAGTAAAGCCTCTATAAAACATACTCTTTAAGTCTTCTAAATCTTTAGTAGAAAGTTCTTCACCATCAAGTATTTTCCGGTAATACTTAGTAATAAAACCTACATAGCTTGGACTTTTCATTCTTCCTTCTATTTTAAGACTAATAACATTACTAGGTAATTTCTTAATATCGATTGAAGTATTTAACTCTTTCATAGATAAAAGGTAGCCTTCATCTACTAAAGTTTTATCTTTATATAATTTATAAGGAAGCCTACAACTACCAACACATTCTCCTCTATTACCACTTCTACCACCTAACATCGAACTAAAAAGACAGTTACCAGAATAACTTACACATAAGGCTCCATGAATAAAGACTTCAATTTCTATAGGTATATCTATTTTCTTAATCTCATCTATACTCATCTCTCTTGGTAAAACTACTCTTTTTACTCCCATTTCGTATAGAAGTTTAATAGTCTCATAACTACTACTATTAACTTGAGTAGAAGCATGGATTACTAGATTAGGATACTTTTCTAGACATAAAGAAATCATTCCAAAGTCTTGCATAAGAATAGCATCTACACCTAGATTATATAAGAACTCTACTTCTTTAAGAAAGTCTTCAACTTCCTCTTCTTTTACTAAAGTGTTCATCGTTACATAAATCTTAACTCCATAGATTTTACCTAGTTTTAAGACTGTTTTTAACTCATACTCCGTAAAGTTCTTAGCATAACTCCTTGCGCCAAACATTTTACCTGATAAATAAATAGCATCTGCTCCAGCATTTAGGCCTGCATAAAACGAATTTATATCTCCTGCTGGTACTAATAGTTCCATAAATATCACCTAAATATATCTTACAAGATATTAAAGATTTAAACAAGAAAAAAGTACTAAGTGTTATCTTAATACTTTACTTCTACCCTTATTAGCATAATTTTTCAAGTCCATAACAGATGTACCATATTTTACATCTAAAATATTCATATCGACAGCTTTAGTTATTTCTTCTTTATTTTCAACAAAGTACTTTAATTTTCTCATCTCTTGTATATCGAGATCAGCATAAAGAAGATGCCATGCCTCTTGCAATACACCTCCTAT
>CALVQY010000006.1 GCA_944358355.1 uncultured Bacilli bacterium
AAATCTAATTGCATCCCATAACTTTGGAGCAAGTTGCCATTCATCAATTAACCTAGGAGTATCTCCAGTTAATAATAAAGCAGGATTAATGTCTGCAAGAGTTAAATTTTGTTCTTGATTCGCTGGATCAGCCATATATAATACACTTTTTGAAATTTGCTCTGCTGTAGTTGTTTTCCCACACCATTTAGGTCCTTCTATCAAAACAGCACCTTTACCTTTTAATTTCCTTTCTAATATTTCATCAGCAATTCTTCTTTTATATTTTTCCATTTTAAGGTCTCCTTTGAGATAATTTTAACATTAAATAATACCTTTTTCAATATTTTTCAGCAATTTGTAAACTTTTTATTCGGTAATTTATGAGTTTTTTATTCGGTAATTTGTATTTTTAAAGGTTGCTGTTTAATTATCTAAAAATTTAAGTGCTAACTCTTTAATCTTCCTAAATCTGTGATTAAGTCCTGACTTAGTAATTTTATTACCAGTCTCTAAACTAATAATCTCACTTAATTCTTTTAATGAAGCTTCTTGATATTTCTTACGATATTCTAAAGCTTCTTTAGTCTTATCATCAAGTAATTCTATTGCCATATTATCTTCAAGTATTTTAATATAATTTAATTGATCCATCGCTGTTTGCAAAACTCTATCCATATTAGCTTGTTCACAGTTATTAATTCTATTAGTCTTATTCTTAGTATCTCTATATACTCTTATTTCTTCATAATATAGTACTGCTTTACTACAACCAATTATCTTTAAAAAATCACTAATTTTATCCGCTTCTTTAATATATAGCATGAATCCTTTATCACGGCTTAAAACCTTAACATTCAAAGAATAGTTATTAAGAAGCTTCTGAACAAATACAGCTTCCTCACTTTTTTCTATTAAAAACTCCAAATGATATCTACTAGTTTTAGGGTCATTAATACTACCACTACTTAAGAAAACACCTCTTAAATAACCCCTAACTTCATCATCAGACTCTACTAAATAACTAGGAACAACTTCACTATCTAAAGAGAAAGTCTCTTTAATAAAGTTATCTCCATCTACAATAACTAAGGCTTTAAGTTTATTTTTACTAAAATTATTATTATCTAAAAGCTCTTCACTATAAGATACCTCTTCATAACTATCAAGTAATTCTTTTAAATATGTTATAACAGCATCATTCTCACTACTAATAGTAATAGAATCTTTAATTATTTGATAATTATTACGAAAAAAGCCTGAGATTAAAGCTATTTTAGCAGTCTCAGTTATTTTTAATGTAGTTATTTCATTTTTTACTGTACCAGTAAAAGACATAAGACATTCCCCCTATTTCATTAAGTAAGAAAATATTAAAGAACTAAGCTTCTGGCTATGATGCTTAAGAGTCCCATCAGCAATAGTAAGTAAATCTGCTTCAATAAATTCTGCATCTAAAGTAGATAAAACAGGATAATCTATTTTAACTGGATCTTTTCTTTCTTCAGTAGCATACCTTAAAGCCATCTCTTCACTTATTTTAGAGTTTGATGCAATAACAGCATCAAGCTTATGTTTACCTAAATAACTATTAATAAGTTTAGCATGGTCACTTACAGTAAAGTCATCTGTCTCTCCAGGTTGTGTTACGATATTACATAAATACATAATAGGAGCTTTCGTGTTATCAAGACACTCTATAACTTCTGTAGAAATAAGATGAGGAAATATACTAGTATAAAGGCTTCCCATACTGAAAATGATTAAGTCTGCTTCTCTAATAGCAGTTTTAACTTCGTCTAAAATTTTTGGTTGTTCTTTATAAAAAAGCTTTTTTATTTTTTTCTCACTCTTAGTAATAGAAGCTTCTCCTTCTACAATACTACCATCCATCATCTCTGCCATAAGAGTAATATTAGCATCTTCTGTTAGCGGTAATACTTTATTTTTAATATCTAAAAGCGTACAAAGTTCATTAATAGATTCTTTTAAACTTCCTGTAATATTTAAAAGAGAAATAAGTATTAAATTACCTAAAGCATGACCATCTAAGTCACTTGTTGTATTAAAACGGTATTCTAACATTTCTTTAATATTATCACTAGTAGAAGATAAACTACTAAGTACTTTTCTAACATCACCAACAGCAGGAGCGTGGAACTCTTCTCTTAATTTACCTGTACTTCTTCCATTATCAGACACCGTAATAACAGCTGTTATATCAAGAGGAAAATCTTTAAGTCCTTTAAGTAAATAAGAAAGACCTGTTCCACCACCAAATACTACTATTTTCTTATTATTCACACCAACTCATCTCCTTGAAATCTCTAAAGCAACTTTAGCAGCTTCTCCCATGGCAATAACTATTTGATAGTCAAACTTATTTAAAGCATCCCCTACAGCATAAACTCCATCTATAGAAGTCATTAAATTATCATCTGTCTTAACATAACCTTTATCATCTAAAATACCTAAAGATTCTAAAAAGTTAGCATTAGGAATTTGCCCAATATATATGAAGACACCATCAGTAATTATATTATTACCATCTTTTGTCTTAATAGTTATTCTTTCATTTTTGGAAAAACTATCTACTTCTCCCCTAACAAAAGAAATATTATCTACTTTTTTAATCATATCTTGTAAATAAGCTTTCGCTCTAAATTCATTACGATATAAAACAGTAACAGTTGATGCAAGTTTACTCAAGTATATTGCCCCTTCAAAGGCTGCATCACTTGCTCCCACAACAACTACATCTTTATTCTTATATAAAGCTCCATCACAAACAGCACAGTAACTTATTCCTTTAGTTCTTAATTCATCTTCACCTTTAACACCAAGTAGTTTAGGCTTACGACCAGTTGCAATTATCACGTAATCACAGATATACTCATCTTTACTAGTAATAACCCTTTTCTCTTTATCTATCTTAATCTCTTTAACTTCTTCATATTTAACAGGAACACCCAAATCAGTAATCTGTTTTAACATCTTTAAAGCTAAGTCACTTCCACTAATAGACTCATATGACGGAAAATTCATAATATTACCATTATCAACTATCTGTCCACCTGGCATAGACTTCTCTAAAATGATACAGTCTATTCCTGCTCTATTTAAGTAAAGCCCAGCAGTCATCCCTGCCACACCACAGCCTATTATAACCACTTTATATTTATTATTCATAAAGACTCTCCTTAATCATCAAATTCTCCTACCAGAATATTTTTCTTTCTCTTCATCTAATTCTTCCCTAGCTTTTAAAATATTAGGATTCAAACTAGTTTCTGAAACACTTTCAAGTCTTTCATTAAATTCTTTATTTACTATATCTTCTAAATATTGTTCCCTAGCACGTTCAAAATCCCATTCATCATCAAAAGCTGATGGATCATTTATTGGATTAGCACTATGATACTTCCATGCTGCTTGCAATCCCATCATATCTAAAGCAATTCTTATTTCATTAGCCCTAATCTGCCAAAACTCATTTTTACCTGTAGCAATTTTTTCTAAACAATCATTAACTATTTGTTCAATATAGTTATCAAACTCTCTACACTCATCCTCATTCAATGTAAGATTTCCTACAATAGTGCCATTATTTTCAAAGAAATCTAAAACATCATCAGAATAAGTTCTTAAAACCCATCTCCTAAATCTAGAAAAATTAGGAACAACTTTCTCCATAGCTCTAAAAGTTTTCTGTTTCATTTTATAATACAATACTGTAGATTCCTCTTTCTGCTCTTCAGTAGCTGTTCGATTGTATTTTCCAACTCTAGGTATGTTATAAATAAAACTTGCCATCTTGTCCAAACGAATAACATCACTTATAGAATCAGAATTAAGCGGAGTAGTATCATACCCTAGTAAATCAATAAAAGTAAAACCTGCACCATCTTTTGAATTATCATAAAATATATTTTTCTCCTTTAGTTCTAAGCCCATATTAAAAAGTTCACACAAATCACTTACACATTTTTCATAAACAGTATCTGGTGCTTCAAGTAACAATTCCTGTACTTTCAATTGTTTAGATGGTTCATTATAATATTTATTACTTATATTAAAACTTGCTCCCTTAGCCTTTTCCTGAAGTACATAACATATATTATCTTTTTCATCAATTACTCTTTTAATTGCCAAATGATATGGAGTATTAACACCCATATCTCTTTTCTTATTAGCAGCTTCTGCTATTAATTCTTCATTTTTTCTAGCAATAGCATTATATTTAACTGGTATTTTATATTTAACTAATACTACATTACCAAAATCAAAGCATTCACTGCCACCATCGCTAACATTTTTCATCTTAAAAGATGCTTTAATATATTCATCTATATTATTCATAAAACACATCCTCTCTATACAATTTCTTATTTTTTCTCAAGAATACAAAATAAATACCTACAATAAACAAGACTACAGATACAAGCTGGGCAACTCTAATAGAACCTAACATTAAACTATCAAGTCTCATACCTTCTATTATAAACCTAATAAAAGAATACCACATCATATAAAATCCCATAAGTTGTCCTGTTTTAAGATTCTTATAAAACTTTCTAATTACTAAAAGAATTATAAAGCCAATTACATTCCAAACTGACTCAAAGAAAAATGTTGGCATATAGTAATCTCCATTAATATACATACCTCTAATAATAAACTCTGGTATATATAAACTCTTTAAATAACCATAAGATGTCACATATCCATATGCTTCACTATTAAAGAAGTTACCCCATCTACCTATCGCTTGTCCTATAATAAGACCTACTACTAATATATCTAAAAGTTTTAAAAGATTTAATTTATGCTTCTTACTATAATACAAAAGATATAAAAGCCCTCCAAGTATTCCTCCATGAATAGCAAGTCCTCCATGCCATATATAAAGTATTTCTATAGGATTAGACAAGTAATATGGTAGATTAAATAAAACATAATAAAGTCTCGCTCCTAAAAAAGCAAAGATAATAGTATAGAAAAACATATCAAAAAGCTCTTCTTTATTAATCTTTTCTTTTCTAAGTTCTAAAAAAACACAAACTCCCCCTACAATTACTCCTAAAAGAATAAAAATAGAATAGTAATATATTTTTATAAAGCCTAAGTCTAAAAGCACTCTATCCATGATGTTTAACCTTTCTAATAATTGGCTTAATAACAAATTCTTCTATTAAAACATTAACTACAGAAATTAATATTGAAATAGCAAGAGCCACCCAAAAGTCCATTAGATTAAAGTATTTACCAAGTATCCAATCTGCAAGTTTTAAAATAAATAAGTTTATAAATGGATAAAAAAGCCCAAGAGTTAAACCTGTTACTGGTATTGTTAATCTAACTAACAAAGGTTTAATTGTCTGATTTAGAATATAAATTATAAATGATGCAAGTATTGAAAAAAGAACAGGATGATTAGGATCTATATAAAAGGATTTAAAAAATCTCGAAACTAAAAAGAAGACTATAGAGTAACTTGCAAAATACAAAAGCCATTCTAAAAATCTATTTAATCTGATTTTTTCTTTTGTCTTTACAATTATCTTCATAGTCTCCTCCTATAATTTATAACATTTTCTTTAAGAATAGTCCTGTATAAGATTCTTTAACTTTACTAACTTCTTCTGGAGTACCAGTAGCAACTACACTACCTCCTCCATCTCCTCCTTCAGGACCTAAATCAATAATATAGTCAGCGCTGGCTATAACATCAAGATTATGCTCTATAACAAGTACTGTATCTTTATTATCGACTATTTTCTGTAAAATTGCAAGTAGCTTCTTAATATCAGCAGAATGTAATCCCGTTGTTGGTTCATCTAAAACATATAAAGTTTTACCAGTTGGCTTTTTCTGTAATTCTTTAGCAAGTTTAACTCTCTCTGCTTCCCCACCAGAAAGTGTTGGAGCACTTTGTCCTAGTTTAATGTAACCTAATCCTACATCTTCCAATACTTGAAGTTTATTTTTAATCTTTGGAACATTACTAAAGAATTCCAAAGCTTCACTAACTCTCATATCTAAGACATCTGCAATATTCTTCTCTTTATAGTAAATGTTTAAAGTCTCTCTATTATACCTTGTACCATGACAAACTTCACAAGGAACATAAACATCTGGTAAGAAATGCATCTCTATTTTCTTAACTCCATCTCCCCTGCAAGCTTCACATCTACCACCTTTTACATTAAAGGAAAATCTATTCTTCTCAAACCCATACATCTTCGCTTCTTTAGTATTAGTGAAAAGCTCTCTAATATCATCAAATACCCCTGTATATGTTGCAGGGTTACTACGAGGAGTTCTTCCAATTGGTGACTGTGATATATCAACAAGTTTATCAATATTATTAAGTCCTAATATTTTATCATGCCTACCAGGCTTAACTTTGGATTTATATAAAGTACTAGAAGCCGCTTTAACAAGTATCTCATTAATTAAACTACTCTTACCACTACCACTAACACCAGTTACTAGGGTTAATGTTCCAAGAGGAATTTTAACATCTATATTTTTTAAATTGTTCTCCTTAGCACCTTTAATAGTTATAAACTTGCCAGTACCTTTTCTTCTAGTTTTTGGTATTTCAATACACTCTTTTCCACTTAAATAACGTCCCGTAATACTATCATCACACTTCATTACTTCTTCCGGTGTACCTGCTGCCACAATCCTACCACCATTTTCTCCTGCTTCTGGACCAACATCTACTAAATAATCGGCAGCAAGCATTGTATCTGTATCATGTTCTACAACTATTAAAGTATTACCCAAGTCTCTCATCTCAAGTAATGAATGAATAAGTCTATCATTATCTCTTTGATGAAGTCCAATACTAGGTTCATCAAGAACATAAAGTACGCCTGTTAAGCGAGAACCTATCTGTGTAGCAAGTCTAATACGTTGTGCCTCTCCACCTGATAAAGTTCCTGCACTTCTTGCGAGAGTCAAATATTCAAGTCCTACATTTTTTAAGAAAGATAGTCGTGACTTTATTTCTTTTAGAATAAGGTCTGCAATTTGCATCTTCTCTTCACTAAGCTTTAATTTATCAAAGAAAGTAATAAGTTCTTTAACACTCATACATGTTACTTCATAAATATTTTTCTTACCTACTTTAACAGATAAAACATTATCAGCAAGACGCGCTCCTCCACAAACTTCACAAGTCTGCTCTATCATAAACTTCTCTAACCAATCTCTAATCCAACCACTAGATGTTTCCATATAACGACGCTCTAGATTATTAATAATTCCTTCATAGTAATCTCTTTGATTAGTAGGATTACCACTCTTAGATTTATAGTTAAAATGGATTAACTCATCACTTCCATATAAAATTAACTCTTTCTCTCTTTCCGTTAATTTCTTAAAAGGTTTACTAAGACTAATCTTATAATGTTTACACATACATTCTAATCTCTTAAAGTAAATACTATCAGTATCATCCCCAAGAGTAACAATTGCCCCTTCTTTTAAGGATTTATTCTTATCAGGAATAACTAAATCAGGATCTATTTTTAATTTAATACCAAGTCCCTTACATTCAGGACATGCACCATATGGAGCATTAAAGCTAAATAGACGAGGTTCAAGTTCAGGTAGTGAAAAATCACAATATGGACAAGCAAAGTCTTCTGAGTAAACTACTTCGTTATCGCCAAGAAAATCTACCACTACTTTACCTTTACTAAGTTTAGTAGCAACCTCTAAAGACTCAAATAATCTACTTCTAATACCATCTTTTATAACAATTCTATCAACAATTACTTCGATATTAGACTTCTTATTTTTCTCTAAGTTAATCTCCTCAGTTAAATCATGCATCTCCCCATTTATTCTAACTCTAACAAATCCTTGCTTCCTTAAATCATCAAATAAATCTTTATGAGTACCTTTCTCCCCATGAACAACAGGAGCCATAATAACAAGCCTTGTTCCTTCTTCGCGTTCTAATATTTTATTAGTCATCTCTTCAATACTTTGACTAGTTATAGGAATATTATGATTAGGACAATATGGAACACCTACTCTTGCAAATAAAAGACGCAAGTAATCATATATTTCTGTAACCGTACCAACAGTACTACGAGGATTCTTACTAGTAGTCTTCTGATCTATACTAATCGCAGGACTAAGCCCCTCTATAGAATCTACATCAGGCTTTTCTGTTCCCCCAAGAAATTGTCTAGCATAAGCAGAAAGACTCTCCACATATCTTCTTTGTCCTTCAGCATATATCGTATCAAAAGCAAGAGAAGATTTACCACTACCACTTACACCAGTCATTACAATTAATTTATTTTTAGGTAATTCTATCGAAACATTCTTTAAATTATTTTCTCTAGCACCTTTAACTATTATTTTATCCACAAATACCACTTCCTTAAAACGTTATATATTATAATACAAAATTACACTTTTTTCTACTACCAAAATATACCATAAGTATAGCATTTAGTCAAACAAATTTTCTATAGTAAAAAAATAATAAAAGTATAGACTAAAATATAATCTATACTCTTATTTAGATCCTAACAAGAAAGCTATTATAGGTATTAAAAGACTACTAGCAATTATAACAAAAGCTAAAGCATAATTAGTTACAAATGCAGCTATATTATCTTTATTATCTTCATTAGGTAATTTCATTGGTATAATCTTATCATCATCGTCATAATGTCCTGTACTCTTAACATAACTTCTACCTTTACTACTACCATCTTCTTCCAAACTTTTTGACAATTTATTAATTTCCTGACTATTTTTAGTATTTAAATAATCAGTCAAATAAAAATATCCTCTATTAACTAAAACTCTTTGATAATAATTAACTAAGTTCTCAGGTATAAATATTTTGAATTGTAAAAAATTTTCTTTTAAAAAATCAGGTCTTAAATAGTCCAAAGTACCAGATAGAAGTCCAACTTGAAGAAAAGCTAAATTATAAATATTATTGTTAATTTTATTAGTAACATCATTATCCATAACATCTAAACTATTAAAAATAACATAATCTTGATTTTTATTAGTGACACCAACAACTATATTCTTGGGATTAAAATTAGTAATATAATATCCTTTATTATGAATATTTTTCATTGTATAATCCATAACATAAAATAATCTCGAAAACTCATCATTATCATGATAAGATTCACAATACTTATAAAGAGTATCTTCATAAGGCATCCTAACTATCTCTCCCATAGGCATCACTGCTTTCTATTCTTTATACTATAATTTTATAGCATTTTAAGAGTAATTACAAGTCCGTTTATATTTAAGTATCTTCTCTTTCGCTCTTGTTGTCTTAGCAGAATCTAACCAATAATCCTCTGGTCTTCCTCCCATTATAAAAGAGACTCTATCGTTATTTTTTAACTGATAATCAAGTGGCACCTCTATTCCATTAACAATAACTCTACCTAAATTATAACCTGTATTATCTCCTTCTAAAAAGGCTAAATCAATAGGAGTAGAACCTAAAGGGAGTTCAATAGTCTTATTATTTTTAGTCCTAACATAAACATTTTCTTTAGCAAACAATTCTTTTTTAACTTTTTCTACATATAAATCATTTCTCTCTACATATTCACTAAGAAAATTAAGATCTTTACAAAACTGTAAACTATTTCTTATTTCCTCTTGTACTTCATTAAATGGCTTCTTTTGTGAATATATATAATAAGGAAATCCATAAGTATCAATCATATCCATATAATTAGTTCTAATCTGTGCTTGTACCAAACAATTATTAACAGAAAAAACAGTATGTAGTGACTGATATAAATTTGTTTTAGGTAATGCTATAAAATCTTTAATTCTTGATGAATCAATAAGACCATACTCTCTATGAATAATCCCTAATGCTTTATAACAATCTAAATAATCATCAGTAATAATTTTAATTGCAAATAAATCATGTATTGAATCTATTGGTACATTATTAGCATCTTGACTGTTATATTGTCTTTGCCTTTTATTTAAATTAAGTAATTTCTTATATGTACTATAGACTTCTTTAACTCGTAAAGTAACTTTACCATTAATACCATTATTTCTTAAAATATCATCTATCTTAACAGTTAAATCTTTTAAAATATCATTATTTACATTTTTATAGTCTGTAATTTTTCTTTGAACATCATTATATTCTAAAGGATTTAGTACTTCAAAAGATAAATCTTCTAATCTCTTTTTTATCTCATAAAGCCCCATACGATATGCTAAAGGAACATATAAATCTATTGTCTCAAGAGCATTTTCTTTTTGTTTAAATTCACTCTTAAACCCTATGGTCTCCATATTATGAAGTCTATCTGCACACTTAATAAAAACATCTCTAATATCATCATTAACAGCCCTTAATATTTTAGCCGTATTAGCTTCCACTTTTTCACTCTTACTAGAAAAGTTCATTCCTTTCAATTTACTAACACCATCAACAAGCTTTGCAACTGACTTACCAAACTGCAACTCTATCTCTCCTAAAGTAATATTAGTATCTTCAATAGTATCATGTAAAAGACCTGCTACTATTGTCTCAGTATCGTTATAAGTAGAAGCAAGAATATAAGCAACATGCAAAGGATGAGTAATATAAGGCTCTCCACTTTGTCTAGACTGTCCTTCATGAAGTTTAGAAGCAAGATTATATGCTTTTATAATGACTTCTTCTCCTCCTATATTATTTTCTTTTACTTTATCAAGTACATCATTAATAGTTATCATATTACACCTCCATATATACAAAAAACAGCTTTCCAAACCAAAAAGCTATTTTATATTAAATATCTACAACACTTCATAACATCACTGCCTTTTAATTTTCTTAAAATAATATCAATTAAAAATATAATTGTCAATACCATTTAAGTATTTTCTCGCTTTATTCATAACTCTATTAATTCGTGTAGAATTAACTTCTAAAAGTTGTGATATTTCCCTATATTTAAAATTATTTAATCTAAGTTGTAATATTGCACTATCAATAAAATCTATATTTACCAAATAATCTTTTAAACTATCAGAAAACCAAAGTGTATTAATATCATCATAAGGATCAATTTGACTAACATCATTTATCTCATAATCTAAATCTTCAAAATGTAATACAGGTCTATTTTTCAAAGCAAATAAACTACGTAACATAATGACATAGCAAGAATTAAGACAAGATAAAAGATAAGAATAAAACAAATAACCTTTATCTTGGTCATAATTTTTTAAAGCTCTATCAAAAGCTAAGAATCCCTCATTTACAAAATCATCAAAAGAAACATCAGTATAATTTTTATAACTAATGTACTTATAATATTTACTAGCTACAGTATAAATAAGAGGTTTATATTTATTAAGCATAATATCATAAGCTACTTCATCATTATCATAAATTAAGTCTAACAATTCATAATCATTATAGTTCATAAATCCTACTTTCTACTTCGGACTACTTCATATATTAAAATACCGGCTGCAACAGATGCATTTAGACTATCTATTTTAGAACTTATAGGAATAGTAACTAAAAAGTCACAATTTTCTTTAACTAATTTACTAATACCTTTCTCTTCATTTCCGATAACAAGACACACTTTTCCATTATAATCTACTTCTATATAATCTTCTCCATTCATAATGGTACCATATATCCAAAAACCATTATCTTTAAGAGTTTTAATAGTATTATTAAGATTAGTAACTGAGATGATATCAATATCAAATACAGCCCCAACACTAGTTTTAACAACTGTTGAATTCACCTCTACTTGTCTATCGTTAGGAATAATAATAGCATCAAAATTAGCAGCAACAGCAGTCCTAATAATAGCACCAAAGTTATGAGGATCAAGAATATGATCTAGAATTATAACAGAAGCATTTTCTTTATTTAAAATTTTATTAAGTGAAGTATATTTGTAGTCCTCCATATCAAGAATTATACCTTGATGAACTCCTTTTGCCAAATTATCAAGTTCTCGATTTTGCTTAATTTTTACTTTAGATTTTAAATTTTCCGAAAATAAATACTTATTTTTTTGAAAAAAGACCTCATCAACATATATAGATTTTACATTTTTAACTAAATTTTCATCTTTTAAAATTCTTTCCGCTACATTTTTACCATATACTAACATAACTATTCCTCCGTAATATATTTCATAATCTCAACAATTCTTATTTCTTTACCCTCAAGCCTTAAATATCCAATCAAAGCTTCAAGAGCCGTCGCTTTTTTATATTCTATCACACTACATCCTTTGGGATTGGGATGACTCTTAGCATTTCTAGCACGTTTAATAACACTAATTTCATCCTCATTAAAGAAATCACTGTTTAGCATTTTATCTAGAAAATAAGCTTGTCTTTTTGCGCTAACATAATTAATAGACTCTTTTTGTAAATCATTAACTTTATTTATATTTTTCTCTATTAAATACATTCTAATATACTCTTCATAAACTGCATCACCTAAATAAGCAAGAACTAATGAATTAACACATCTAATATCCATAAAACACCTTGTATAATATAATCAGTTCTTATTTAAAGGAACTGAATGTATTATATCCTTTCTTTTATATTTTTAAGTTTTTGATATAATATGTTCCGACACTGTGGACTTTTCTGTCACACCTTATAGCATAGACTATTCTATTAGAGACTAAAGCCACGGTTTTATTTTTAATTGGTTATAAGTTGGATAAGGCTTAGACTTTTTATCTCCAACAAGGTTACAAGAAATAGAACTATGTGGAACACAGTTGTCAAAAAATCATTTTAGATTGGAGTTGATTTTATGTATTATATTGGTTTTGATATAGCCAAAGAAAATCATTATGCATCTATTGCAAATTCAAATGGTGAAATAATCGAAGAAGCATTTTTGGTTAAAAATTCTATTAATGGTTTTAACTTCTTTATGGACAAAGTAAAAGCCAAACATATTAATATTTCAGACTGCTTAGTAGGTATGGAATCAACAGGCCATTATGGAGAAAATTTAATTCAATTTCTTCATAATAATGGTTTTAATATTGGTATCATTAATCCCATTCAAACTGATGCTTTGAGAAATAGTAATATTAGAAAGACAAAGACCGATAAAATTGATACTTATTTAATTATTCAATCGCTAATGTTAAAACATTATACTCCATTTGTTGCCAAAGATATAAAAATTTTGGAACTTAGAAGTTTATGTAGACATAGAGATGATGTTCTTAAATATCGTACTAAATTAAAAGTCCGTTTGGTTGGTTTCGTTGATCAACTTTTTCCAGAATTAAATTTAATTTTTAATTCTATTCATTTAAAAAGTTGTTATGCTTTACTTTCTAAATATCCTAGTCCAAAAGACATCGCTTCTACACGTGTTAATGCACTTTCTAGCCTTTTATCTAAAGCTTCTAAAGGTCACTTTTCTTTAGAAAAAGCTCAAAAATTAAAAGAACTAGCGAAATCTTCTATTGGTGTCAACAACTCCTCACTTTCAATTCAAATCAAACATTCTCTAAAACAAATTGAATTACTTGATAGTCAAATTAAGGAAATTGATTTAAAAATCAAAGAAATAATGGATGAGTTAAACTCTGTCATTTTAACTATTCCAGGTATTTCCTATACCTTAGGTGCTATCATTTTAAGCGAGATTGGCAACATAGACAAATTTGCTAGTCCTACTAAATTACTTGCATTTGAAGGTTTAGATCCTTCTGTAAAACAATCTGGTAATTTTAATGCAACTATCATTAAAATGTCCAAACGTGGTTCTAAACTTCTTCGTTATGCAATGCTTAAAGCTTCTGGAATAATAATTTGGAATTCAGAAACTTACAATGCTTATTATAACAGAAAACTCTCTCAAGGTAAATCTCATAATAATGCTGTCTGTCACGTTGCTCATAAACTTACTAGAGTAATATTTCATATGCTTAAAGAAAATGTTGAATTCAAAGAACAATTAGAAAATTAATTTTATGCCGAGAAAACTTTTTATAAGCAAAGAAATATTTTTTACCTTAATGGAGTTTAATGATTATTGTTTTCATTTTTTGAAAATAATAATTACTTAAACGACTATAATTATTAAAAATATTTCTGCTTGTCAAAAGGAAATTGGAATAAATTTAATTTTCGTAATATGACCGATTTTTTTAAAAAATTATCGACGTTCGGTCTTTTCGTCGTGCCAACTTTTACTATTTCATATATATTTCAAAAATGTTCAATTTTCTATTGACACATTATAGTTGGTCTCTATCTAAAGAAAAAAGACTTATTAAGTCTAATCTCTATCATTACCCATAACAACTAAAATAAGTCTAAGTAAATCAAGTAATGTTGATATCAAAGAAGCCACATAAGTCATCGCTGCTGCCATTAACATAGAACTAGCCATAGACTTCTCACTTGCCTCAACTACTTTTAATTTACTAAGAAACATTTTACCTCTTTTAGAAGCATTAAACTCAACAGGTAAAGTAATAAGTTGAAATAAAAGGATTGCCACTAACAAGAATATACCAACCCAAGCAAGGTTCATCGCTCCAAAGATAAGTCCAATTAAAACTGCTAAATAACCAAACTTAGTACTAAAATTAACAATAGGAACTAAGAAAGATCTAAATTTCAAAAAGAAATATCCCTCTTTATCTTGAACAGCGTGTCCACATTCATGAGCAGCCACACTAACACTAGCAATAGAGTCTCCATTGTAGATATCAGTTGAAAGCCTAACTACTTTCGCCCTAGGATCATAATGATCAGTCAAATACCCTTTAGTCTCTACAACATAAACATTCTCAAGTCCATTACTTTTTAATATTTCACGAGCAACTTCTGCACCTGTCATTCCACTTTTAACTTTAACTTTCTTATATTTACTGTATCTTGTTCTTAAATAGATATCAGCTAGTAATGTTATAATAAAAGCAATTATAACAAGTCCATATCCAAAATACATATAATAAAACATTTAAAACCTCCTATATTTTCTCTAAAACGGTACCATTTCTACCATCTATTAGTCTAAACCCAATGCTCTCTAAATAGTCACGAATCCTATCCGCTTCAGCATAATCTTTATTCGCTTTCGCTTCATTTCTTTTTTCTATTAAACTTTTTATCTCATCATCAATATCTATTATATCATCTTTTAACAAATCTAAACTTAAAACTTTATCAAATTCCATAATTAAATGTTTTTTAGTCTTATCACTAGTATCAAGTTTTAATACTTCATAAAGAACTGTTAAAGCCATCGCTGTGTTCATATCATCAGATAAAGCTTCTTTAAACTTATCTAAATAAGTATTAACTATCGTCTCATCAAGTTCTCCTTCATCTTTAAGTAAAGATACCCTATTCTTAAGTTTCTTATAAGCATTCTCTGCTTGTCCTAAAGCTTCATAAGTAAAAAGTAATGGTTTACGATAATGAGACTCTAAACACATATAACGATAACTTAAAGGATTAAAGCCAGCATCTTCTAAAGTACTAACAGTAAGTATATCCCCTTTAGATTTACTCATCTTCCCGCTTTTATCGTTTAAGTGTTCTCCATGTACCCAATAATTACACCATTTATGCCCTAAATAAGCTTCACTTTGGGCAATTTCATTAGTATGATGAGGAAAGATATTATCAACTCCTCCACAGTGAATATCAAGATATTCCCCAAGATTTTTAATAGCAATACAAGAACACTCTATATGCCATCCAGGATAACCTACTCCAAAAGGACTATCCCATTTTAACTCTTGTGAATCAAACTTAGACTTAGTAAACCATAAAACAAAGTCCGCTTGATTTTTCTTATTACTATCAAACTCTACACCTTCACGTGCCCCCACTACCATATCATCTACTTTATGATTAGTTAGAATATAGTAATCACTAAGTTTAGAAGTATCAAAATAAACATTGCCACCAGCTTTATAAGCATAATCTTCATCAAGTAACTTCTCTATCATCTTTATATAAGAATCTATATTACTAGTAGCAGGGCTTACAATACTAGGCCATTTAATATTAAGTTTCTCTGTATCTTTTTTAAACTCATCAGTGTAAAACTTAGCGATATCTAGTACAGATTTATGTTCTCTCTTAGCACTTTTAAGCATTTTATCTTCACCACTATCAGAATCACTTGACAAATGTCCAACATCAGTAATATTCATACAACGTTTAACATTATAACCTAACATATTTAAAGTTTTCTCTAACACGTCTTCCATTATATAAGTCCTTAAATTACCTATATGAGCATAATGATAAACAGTAGGTCCACAAGTATATATCTTAACTTCGTTTTTATCTATTGGTACAAACTCTTCTACACTTCTTGTAAGAGTATTATATAACTTCATAACATCGCCTCTTTCTAATTGTCTATATTATATCATTAAACTATCTAAAAGAAAATAAGAGACTAATTAATAATCTCTTACTATATTATATGATTATCTTCTTATTTTCTTTTCTTCTTTTGTAAAACATACATATCACTTTCCTCTATAATATCAAAATTACAACTAGTAGTTAAGCTTCGATTCATTACTACATCAACATTCTTATCACAATTACTATCATCTATTAAATTTCTATGATAACTAGAAAATACACTTTTAGTCACCGTAGCTCCTAACATTCTATTAACATCACGTTCAGTTAAAATACCATTTTCTTTTTTAAAATAAATTTCATCTGTTTCTGCATAATAATTCAAAACAATTGGTTTTTTCATCTTTAAAATATTTTCTAAACAAATATTAATACTTCCAGAATGAATATTTATTTTAACTACTTGATTTCTAAAAGCTAAATCGGTACCCATAGTAGATAACTCAATATTACTACAAAATTCATCATCTAAAATATCTCTTGCCACCTCATTAAATTTATCACTATTAATAATCTCTAAAACTTTATCAGAAATAAAAACACCATTTTTCTTTTCTACATAAGATCCAAACAAAGCACTTAATTCTATTATATTATGACTTATATAATTTTGTTTATAATCATAATTAATTTTTCCATTATTAAGTGAAAAATGCAAATTATCATATTTACTATCAAGTCTTGCATATTTACCTAATTCTTGTAACTTATTCTCTATTCTTTGAAATTCACTTTGTAATCCTAAAACAACATTACTTATTTCATAAAAACTAGAATTCATTTTTTACCTCCCTAAATATAATTTTATATGCTAATCAACATATTTATGTTGCTCACTAGTCCAAGCAGGTGTACAAGGAACAAGGGCCTCAAACTTACCTTCAAAAGCATAGCATTCATTTTTATCAAGTAAAATAACATCACTTTTTTTAAACTCTATTATCTCTTCCTTACCTTTAACTTCTAAAGTACCACTACCAGACATAATATAAAGTAATTCTTTACATGCAGTATTAGTTTGATAACCTACTTTAGGACTTCTTCCATTTATCTTAATAACAGATAAATCTAAATCTTTATCAAATATAGGATATTGAAATCCAGACTTATCATCATCGCCAAAAAACTCTGCTTTTTCTTTACTTACATAAATCATAATAAATATCTCCTTTTTTTATTTACCCATATTATATCTTATAAATATTATTTTTTCTATAACATAATAAATTATTTATTTCAATACACTCCAATGACCATTTTTATTAGCACCTTCACGTTTTATATACTTCTTATCTTTTAACAAACGCAAAATACTGTTAACGTACGTCCTACTATAATTAGTTAATTTCATTAAAGTTTCAATATTATAACTATTATTACTTTTAATTAATGATAAGATTTTAGTCTCCGCTTCATTTAAATCAGAATATTCATCTATAGATGTAACATCATTTAATAATTCTTTATTAAGTGGTATAGTTACAATAATAGTATGTTCACTTATATAAAAAGCATCTTTTCCATAATTTTTAACAATTAAAGGAATACCATGACCAGTTTGATCAATATAATCTAAATCACAAAATATCTTTAAAAGCTTTTTATTAATAGGTTTAGATACTCCTGCAAAAAAATCTTCCTTAGTTAATGATGAAGGTAATCCCCCATTAGATACTATTTCAATTCTGTCATCATAAATATAAACTGCAGGAGGAATCTCTTCAGACCATTTAGTATGAACGCAAGCATTAAGCCATGCCTCTCTAAAAGAACTAAAATCAAAATATTTTTCTTCTATTCTTTGTATGCCACCAAGTTTTACTTTAGTTTCATTAATACTTTCCATATATTCCAAAACATTATTAACAGAGAGTAACAAACACTTACCACCATAATCAGTCCTTTTTAACATTACTGATTTATCACATCCCGCAAATGTAACAACTTTAATAGATAAATCATTAGAATCAGCCAATAACTCTGCCATTAAATTATACTTACCATCATCTGTTTTTAACCCTAAATTTTCTTCAAATTTATTATTATTTATTTTAATATCATTAGATATATATAAAGCCTTTAACATTTTAAATGTCAAATCTTGATTAGATGCCACTTTTTTAATTATATAATCAGGTTCACCATCTCTATTTATTAATGCTTTAAGCATCTCTGGAGATAACTGTTTATCTTCATCAAATGATCTACTGTAATATTTACCAAAAGCTGAATATGGAACATTATCTCCTTTAGCATATACTTTAATAACTTTTTTATCTTCTATTAACTCTAATGATATATGAGGAATAATTTGAGGCTTTATACCCTCTGAAATTTTTCTTGAAACATCTCTTAATGTATTTTCATTTAAATCTTTCTGACCAATCACATCACCATTATTTTTTACTCCAAAATACACAGTTCCTTCATTATGTTTATTTAACATAGCAGATAATGATATAACACCGTCAACAAGTTCACTTGTACTTTTTTTAAATTCCATTTTTTCTGATTCAATTCCTAAATTCATGTTTCCCTCCAATTTATAGTTCACTTTATAGTTCACTTTATAGTTCACTTTATTGTACACTTTATTCTCTACTTTGTCAATTGACTGCTTTATTCAAAAACAAAAGATTAGATAAAAACCTAACCTTTTTTAATGCAATGTTACAAAAGTCAATACCCTTATGTTAAATTAGTCAATATAGTCATGTTAAAATAGTCGCTACTATAATATTAAATTAGTCAGACTGTTATCTCCTTCTTACCATTATACCAAGCATCTACAATAATAGGAGTAACCACTTCATCTATAACTTTATCAACCCTTCTTGCACCAAACTTCTCATAATTACTCTCTTTAATAACTTTATCCACAATTTTTGAGGATATCTTTATCTTTAAATCTTTCTTTTTAAATCCCTCTATCAACACATCTAATCTTTTTTCCACAATATTGTGAATAACATCACTACTTATATCATTAAAATAATAAATCTTACCTATTCTATTAACAAATTCTACACCTAAAAACGCTTCTATATCTATATTGTTCTTACTTTCTGTAAAACCAATAGAATCTTTAGTATATCCTAAATTAGTAGTCATAAAAAGAAACACATTATCAAATCTCACCTTTCTACCACGAGAATCAGTCAAAACTCCTTCATCAAGTACTTGTAAAAATAGTTTCATTACTTCACTACTAGCTTTTTCAATCTCATCTAACAAAATAACACAATGTGGATGCATTCTAATTGTATCTAAAACAGTTAAATGATTATCAAAGCCAACATAACCAGGAGGAGAACCAATAATTTTACTAACTGTATGAGCCTCTTTATATTCGCTCATATCAAGTCTAATAAAGTTATCATCCCCATAAAGTAACCTCGAAAATTCTTTAACTAATAAAGTTTTCCCAACTCCAGTTCTCCCACAGAATAAAAAAGATTCTATATGAGGTTTATCTTGAAAACCAAGTCTAACTTTCTTAACTCTTTTCACTAAATCTGTAATAATATCATCTTGTCCCAAAACTACTTTTTTTAACTCTTTTTCTAAGTTATTTATAATCTTTCTACTACTCTTATTAATCTCATAAACAGGTATTTTAGTCTTTAGATATATAACATCTGCTACCATCTCTTTCGTAATTTTCTTAGGTTTCTTTTTAGAAATAATTTTAAGTTCTAAGTCATTTTTCTTACTAAGTAACTGTTTCTCTTTTTCTTTATAAGTAGAAGCTAAATCAAAATCTTGCTTTATAATTGCTTTTTTCTTATTACTAATTACCTCCTGAAGTTCTGTATTTATCTCTAACAATACTGTATCATTCTTATTTTCTAATAATGATGCTTTTGTACAAACTTCATCCAAGATATCTATAGATTTATCAGGTTGATAATACTCATATATATAGGTATCACTAAGTTCAACTATTAAATCTATAATATCATCACTAATACTAACAAAATGATATGCTTCATATAAAGGCTTTAATTTCTTCAAAATTTCTTTAGTCTTAGCTTTAGTAGGTTCTTCTATCATAATAATCTGAAACCTTCTATTAAGAGCCTTATCTTTTTCTATAAAAGTATGATATTCATATGTAGTAGTAGCACCTATTAATTGTATTTTTCCTCTTGCTAAAGCCGGTTTAACTATATTAGAAGCATCAATAGCCCCTTCTGCACCTCCTGCTCCTACAATAGTATGTATTTCATCTATAAAGATAATAATATCATCATTATCTTCAAGTTCTTTTAATATCTTAGAAACTCTTTCTTCAAACTCACCACGATATTTAGTACCTGCTACTAAATTAGCCATAGGTAAAGAAATAATAGTCTTACCCTTAAGAACTTTAGGAACATTATCATTAACTATTCTTCTAGCTAACTCTTCAACAATAGCAGTCTTACCTACTCCTGCTTCTCCTATTAATAAAGGATTATTCTTTCCTCTCCTACATAATATTTCAATCAAGCTCTTTATTTCTTCATCTCTTCCAATAACAGGATCTATCTCATTAGAAGTAACTCTTTTATTTAAATTAACCCCAAATTCTTCTACTGATAATTTTC
Source organism: uncultured Bacilli bacterium (assembly GCA_944358355.1). Classification (GTDB taxonomy): domain Bacteria; phylum Bacillota_I; class Bacilli_A; order RF39; family UBA660; genus Onthousia. The sequence continues at coordinate 20,994 of CALVQY010000006.1, forward strand.
TATGTAATATCTTTTTATTACTCTTAATATCTCCATATATAGCATTATATATTTCATCAACATCTATATTAAGGCCAATTAAAAGTCTAATAGCAACACCTTCTCCTTCTTCTAATATAGCAAGAAAAAGTTCATTGACGCTAACTTCTACCTCTCCCTTTTCTTTACTATTTAATGAGGCTGTTTCTATCACTCTTTTTAAAAGGGGAGTATATAAAAACCATTCATTCGCTTCTTTACCAACTCCTACTATTTTTATTAGTTCTTTTTTAAATATTTCATAAGTTATATTATAACTTGCTAAAGTCTTTGTAATATCTAAGTCTTTCATCGAAAGTATTGCTAAAAACAAATGTTCACTCCCCACATATGGATGTCTTAAATTATTCATCTCTTTCTTTGCATATATTAAAGCCTTCTGAGCTTCTTCACTAAATCTTGAAAACATATAATTCCTCCAATCTAATTATATTTTAAAGATAAGTAGATATATTAATCAAGAAATACAATGCCCAAAAAAATGACAAAAAAAAGTCCTCCGAAGAGAACCTTACACTACTAAATTAGTAGTATCACTGTAAATATAATAAAGGCTACTACTAATAAAGCAACTAATAACTTCCAAATATACTTTAACCAACTTCCATATGGAACTTTAGTATAAGCTAAAGTTAACATAAGTGGAATACTAGTAGGAGCAACAAGTGTAACAATACCATAAATTGCTTGGAAAATTAATGCTACTAATTGATAATTGTTAGTATCAGTAACAACACTTACAAAGTATGGTAATACACTATAAAATGCATAAAGAGGATCTCCATTAAAGATACTAGAAATTAAAATTACTAATCCAGTAGTAAAGATATTAAATCCTTTAGTTAATCCTAAAATAAATTTATAAATTACTAATTGATAAGGATCATAAGTAGTAAGAACTAAACATGTATAAATTAATACTACTAATAATGCTGGTAATAATGCTTTCTTAGCACCTTTTGCAAAACCATCAAATACCTCATCCCATTTAATCTTATAAACAAATTTAAGAATTACAATAGCTATTAACATTAAAGTTATTAAATCTACTAAAGTCCAATATCCAAAAGCTTGAACAGCTCCTAGTAATTTACCAAAAATAGGAAAACCAAACAATTCAAACTCAGTAACGGCAGTAGTTACATCGTCAAATAAAGTAATTTCAAAAGCACCATTCCAAGAAATAAATCCTAAAATTGTAACTAAAAGTATTAAATCTAAAATTACAACTAAAGGCCATACTCTTTTCCTCTCTTTTGATTTTACTTCTTCTGGAATAAAATCTTCTTTATCTTCACATTTTTTAGTACTTTCTTTCTTACCAAATTTAAAAACAAATAAAGATAGTAAAACTATACCTAAAACTAATAAAATAATTTTAGCCCAGATTAAATCTATAAGTTCTACTGATAAATATTGTTGCAAAATTTGTGTAGTATTATAAGCAAAAGTTGTACCCATTAAACCAACAGCCACACTACCAGCAGTAATAGCAACCGCTGCACTTTTATTATATCCCATCATTAGTACTAATGAAATAACAAATGGGAATAACATTAGTAAAGCTAATTGTAGTCCTGCAAATGAAGTTAAAATAGCAAACAAAGCCATTATAATGATTAAACAAATAACTTCTTTACCTTTAAACTTTTTGCATAAACTATCAAGTAATTTTCTATAAGCTCCAGTTTTATAAAGAACTCCATAGAAACCACCTACTACTAAAACAAATAAAGCAACGTAACCAAAATATCCAAATACTGTTGATTGATATGATAAAAGATCAAATAATCCAACTTGATATCTTCCTATTTCAGTATATTCTGTCTGATATGTAGCACAAGGTAAAATCCATGTTAATAAAACGAATAATAACAATGTTATAACTACAATCTTTAATGCATTATGTTTTTTCATTCTTTCTCTCTCCTTCCACTTATAATTATACGAGTAAATTCTTTTGTTTACAAGCTTTTACATAATTTTTTAATGAAATTTTTGTGAAGAAGAAATAAATTTTGAAAATATTTTTCTTGAAGGGTCATCTGTATCAATTAAAGATTCTGGATGCCACTGTACTCCTATTATAAATTTTCTATCTTTAAGCTCAACTCCTTCTATTAATCCATCACTACTTCGAGCATTAACTAAATTATTATTTATCAAAGGTACATGATAACTATGTCTAGAATTAACCCATAGTTCCTGCTCACCTATAATATTATAAAGTTTACTATTCTTATCGATAATAACTGAATGAACATAAGTCTTATTAGGTTCTAAATGATTGATAGAAGTATTATTCTTAATAGTATTATCATAACCTATTCTCTCATCCCCACTTAATACTTTACTTAAAGCTTGCATCCCTAAACATATAGCAAGTAAAGGTTTATTCCACTTAATAGCATAATCTATAACAACTTCATCAAGTCTGTACCAATTATCCCCTCCAGGTAAAATAAAACCTTCACACAAACTAAGAACCATCTCTAAATCTTTTATTTCTTCTTCACTATAATTTTTTTCACAAGACAAGCCATCTTTCTCAATAGGTAATATTAATAATGGAATACCACCAAATTTAGTAACGGCAAGTCTAACTTCTTCTACACAAATAATATTAGATTCTCCACAATATAATCTTCCAACTATTCCGATAATAGGTTTAATATTAATCACCTCAAAATAAGATATGAAAAAAGATAAGAATATTTAACTCTTATCTTATTGTTCTTTTATATTAATTATTACTTATCAATAGGCTTCATTGTAGGGAATAATATAACATCACGAATACTATCTTGTTCTGTAAAGAACATTATAAGTCTATCTATTCCATAACCTACACCACCAGCAGGAGGCATACCATATTCTAAGGCTTCAATAAAGTCCATATCTATATCATTCGCCTCTACATTACCCAAATCTTTTTCTTTTAATTGTTCACAAAATCTATCTAACTGATCATCTGGATCATTTAACTCAGTATAAGCATTAGCCATTTCTCTACCTGCAATAAATAATTCAAATCTATCAACAAATCTAGGATCATCTTTATTTTTCTTAGTAAGTGGAGAAATCTCTACTGGATGTCCATATAAGAAAGTTGGTTGAATTAAAGTTTCTTCTACATACTTTTCAAAGAAAAGATTAATGATATGACCAACTGTCTTTTCATGTTCTTGAACTTCAATATTATGTTCTAAAGCAAGTTTTAATGCTTCATCAACAGTCATTTCTTTTTTAAAATCAATACCAGTTACTTCTTTAATAGCATCAACCATACTAATTCTCTTCCATGGTCCTTTTAAGTTTATATCTTGATTATTCCAATGATAATCCATCTTACCAATAACATTCTCAGCAATATTAACAAACATCTTTTCTGTTAAATCCATCATTCCCTCTAAATCAGAATAAGCTTCATAAACTTCCATAAGAGTAAACTCTGGATTATGTCTAGTATCCATTCCTTCATTTCTAAAAGTACGCCCTATTTCATAAACCTTTTCCATACCTCCAACTAAAAGTCTTTTTAAAGGTAATTCTAAGGCAATTCTAAGGTACATATCAAGATCTTGACTATTATGATGAGTAACAAAAGGACGGGCTGAAGCACCAGTTAATAATGTTGATAAAACAGGTGTTTCAACTTCAACAAAATCTCTGTTATCAAAAAAGTTCTGAATAGAACGAATAATCTTTGGTCTTAAGAAAGCAACACGTCTAGATTCATCATTCATCATCAAATCAACATAACGTCTTCTATATCTTTCTTCAACATCAGTAAGTCCATGAAACTTCTCAGGAAGTGGTCTTAAAGCCTTAACTAAAGGAGTATATTCTAAACATTTAATAGTAACTTCCCCAGTTCTTGTCTTCATAACCTTACCATAAACACCAACAATATCCCCAATATCAGCACTCTTAAATAATGTATAGATATCTTCTCCTACATCATTAATTGATATATATACTTGAATAGAACCAGTCTTATCTTTAATAGAGAAAAATGAAGCTTTACCCATCTTTCTAATAAACATAATTCTACCTGCTACTTTAACAGTATCAGTCATAGATTCAAAAGCATCATGATCTACACTTTCATACTTTTCTTTTATATCATTAGCATAATCTTCTCTATCATACCTACTACCAAATGGATCATATCCTAGTTCTCTTAATTTAAGAGCTTTATCTCTTCTAACTAATTCTTGTTCTGTTAATTTCCGCTCGTGCATAAAACATCCTCCTTCACTGTATCAGCTTGAACTACCTCAGTCTTACAAACTTTATCATGTAACCCTTGTGCATTTTTAGTAAATGCTATCATTATTAAACTAATAATAAGCACTAAATATTGAATAGTACTAAATAAACTACTAGTACTTAAATATAAATTTTTACTCAAGAAAAGTACTAAAACAATATTAATAATATTAACTAAAATACTATTATTAATCATACTTCTAATAAGCAAATCATTCATAGAAAGCTCTGTATCATTAGTTTTCTTTATTTTTATTTTCATTAACTTCTTACCAAAAGTCTGCCCATTATTATAACATGGATATACAACATAGTAAAGTAAGCTTATAACTATAGTAACAATAGAAGCAATAACGGTTTGTTTAGATATATCATAACCTAAATCTACCATTTGATTAACATACTCTTCCATAGTAACTGTTCCTTCAACATAACCTTCTAAAACTCTATTTTGTTCTTCATAAAGTTTAGTAGCAGTATCATTAACGGGAACGAACATAGTAATAAGTGATGTAATAAGACTAAGAATTACTAAATCCATTAGAAAAGCAAGTACTCTTTGACTAAACATTGCTTTAATATCAAGATTCTTCTTAGGTTTATTCTCTTCTTTTACTTTCTCTTCTTCATCTTTAATTTTATCATAAACACTTTTCTTCTTCATAAACTTCCTCCTTAAACTCTTCTAATACTTGTAGTATATCACATATTTTAGTCATTTTATAAATTTTATTTTTAATATCATTGCTTCCTTTAACACCCTTTAGATACCATCCTACATGACTTCTTATTTCAAGTACTGCCTGCTTCTCACTTTTTAAGTCATTTAACATCTTTAAATGTTTAATACACATATCTATTTTATCAATAGTTGTAGGTAGTGTATAAGGTTTTCCTTCAAGATATAATACAGTATTTCTAATAAGCCAAGGATTACCTAAAGCAGCTCTTCCAATCATAACTGCATCACATCCAGTAAAGTCTAGCATCTCCTTAGCTTTTTCTGGACTAGTAACATCACCATTACCAATTACTGGAATTTTAACACTATTTTTGACATCTCTGATTATATTCCAGTCAGCTTTACCAGAGTATCCCTGACTTCTAGTTCTCCCATGGATACAGATAGCACTAGCACCTGCTTCTTCACAGATTTTAGCTATCTCTACTGCATTTATATGATTAGCATCCCATCCACTACGTATTTTAACAGTAACAGGACATTTAACAGCATTTACCACTGCCATAACTATCTCTTTTACTTTACTAGGATCTTTAAGTAAAGCACTACCTGCTTGTGCTCTTAAAGCCACTTTAGGAACAGGACACCCCATATTAATATCAATGATATCAGGCTTCATGTTTTTCTCTATATATTTAGCCGCCTCTACAAAACTATCTACATCACTACCAAATATCTGTTGAGCAATAGGACGTTCAACATCTTCCATATAAAGCATATCAATAGTCTTCTTATTATCATAACATATTGCCTTATCACTAACCATCTCTGCATAGATAAGTCCACAGCCCATTTCTTTAACTATCTTACGATATGCACTATTACAAATACCTGCCATAGGAGCAAGAACAACTCTATTTTCTATTTCAACATTACCTATTTTCCACATAAAATCACCCAACACTTGCAAAATATAAACTTTTGTGTTACTATGAATATGTAAAAGAAATTTACATAAACTATTAAGGGAACATTCAACTTTGCCTTGTTGAATGCCTACCCCATTATTTATTTTTTTGTGATAGACATTTGGTCTTTAAAAAGATCAAGTGTCATTTTTTTATTACTATTATCAATATAATAACTAGAGATAAAATGATAGAAATATGCTTAAGTACTTTTAATACAAAGATGTGTCTATTCATATCTAGCAAACCTCCTTTCCGGAGGTAGCGGTTAGACTCCTTAATCCCCTAAAATTCCCTTAGACATATTATATACTAAAAGCATTTTTGATACAAGTTTTTTTTCACAAATTAGATACTTATTTTTTTAAACTATTACGATATAAAGTTAGCACCTTTGAACTATACTCTATATTTTCTTTTGCTTCCTTCATTACAGGTAAATCCAAAACTTCCATAGAACAGTTATATTTATCTTTTAATGTTAAATCAAAAAGATAAAATGGTGTTTCTTTACTAAGTATATTATCTAAAATAATCTCTTTATAATTACCTTGTTCTAACAAATGTAAACCTACCAAATCTTTATTATGCAAAACTAATAAGTTAGGAAATCTATACCAGGTAATATCATCAGTATGAGAATAAACTCTTTCATAATTATCAAGTGGTAACAATGCATATGGACTATATACATCTAATTTATCATTAGTCGTATTTACCTGTGTTATATTAAAATCTAAACATTCACTATTATAATATTTTCTTAACAAACTATTTCTAACTACCTTTTGATATTCAGTTTCACTACTACTAGTTATTAAATTAGCATGTAAATCTTTATTTTTACTTCTTAGTCTCCACTCATATATTGCTCCGCCGTTTAACAAACATTCAATTAAATCTTTATTAACAGTTTCCAAATCATAAAATCTTCTTCTTAAATGCTCTTCTTTATATTTCTTTATCGCTTCTTTAATTCCTTGTAATTCATAAACTAATAATTTAGTTCTCTCATCATTAAATTCATACAATTCCATTATCTATTACCTCCAACTTTTTTATTATCTTTTAACAAATCTCTAATCTCTTCAAGCAACACTACTTGTTCATCTTTTTTCTTCTCTTCCTTTTTATGCTCTATTCCTAACTTCTTATCTGCTCTATCTCTAATATTAGTAACTATCTTAACCATTACAAAGATACAAACAGCAATGATTAAAAAGTCAACAACACTCTGTATAAAAGAACCATACATAATAGAAGCATCACCTATTTTAATAGATAACCCACTAAAGTCAAGTCCTCCTAATATCACACCCAGTAAAGGCATAAATATATCATCTACTAAACTACTAACTATTTTAGAAAAAGCACTACCAATAATAACGCCAATAGCCATATCTAAAACAGCACCTCTACTTATAAACTTTCTAAATTCTCCTATTTCTTTTTCCACTGACATCTTCGCTTTCATAACTACTTCCTCCGACTATACTCATTTTATATTCTTTTTCCACTGACTTTGTGAATAACCGCCTTTATAATACTAAAAAAAGAACTATTTTTCAAGTTCTTTTATTAATTCAGCTTTATTCATCTTAGAGTATCCTTTAACACCTTTTTCTTTAGCAAGTTCCTTTAACCTAGTTAAACTCATACTTTCGTAATTTGTCTCCTCCTCTTCTGGAGGCATCTCTCCATATTCAACTAAGTAATCAATTTGTTCTTTAGTTAATGTCTCATACTCTAATAATGTTTTAGCAAGTAAATCAAGTAAATCTCTATTTTCTTTAATTATCTTAGTAGCTTCATCATAGCACTTATCGATAATCTTTCTCATTTCTTGATCTATTTCATGAGCTACTTCATTAGAAAAGTTCCTACTCTTAGCATAATCTCTTCCTAAGAAAGCACTACCTTCTCTTTCTTCTAATTGCATAGGTCCTAAATCACTCATACCATATTCAGTAACCATTGCTCTTGCTATCTTAGTAGCTTTCTCAAAGTCATTTTGAGCACCAGTTGTAACTTCACCAAATACAACTTCTTCACTAACACGTCCCGCAAGTAAACCTGTAATTTCTTCTAGTAAATCAGTTTTAGTCTTACAAATCTTTTCTTCACTAGGAATCATCATATTATATCCACCAGCAGAACCACGTGGAATAATTGTAACTTTTTGAACATCACTAGCTCCGTTTAATTTAATACCTACAACGGCATGACCTGATTCATGATATGCAACTAACTTACGATCAGCTTCGCTTCTTTTAGTACTAGTCTTAGCTGGTCCCATTAGTACTCTATCACTTGCTTCATCTATCTCACTCATAGTAATAGCATCTTTATTACGCCTAACTGCTAGTAGTGCTGCTTCATTAAGTAAGTTTTCAAGATCAGCACCAGAATATCCTGGAGTTCTCTTAGCTAAAGCTGGAATATTAACACCAGGTGCTAACACTTTATTTCTAGCATGTACTTTAAGTATTTCTTCACGTCCCTTTACATCAGGTAAATTAACAGTAACTTGTCTATCAAATCTACCTGGACGAAGTAAGGCTGGATCTAATACATCGGGTCTATTAGTAGCAGCGATTATAATGATACCTTCATTTTCACCAAATCCATCCATCTCAGTAAGTAATTGATTTAGTGTTTGTTCTCTCTCATCATGTCCTCCACCAATTCCAGTACCTCTTTGACGTCCTACTGCATCAATTTCATCTATAAAGATAAGACAAGGAGCAGTTCTCTTAGCTTGTTGGAACATATCACGAACACGACTAGCACCAACACCTACGAATAATTCAACAAAATCAGATCCACTAATATAATAGAATGGAACATTCGCTTCACCTGCTACTGCACGAGCAAGTAATGTTTTACCAGTTCCTGGAGGACCATATAAAAGTACACCTTTAGGAATTCTTGCTCCTAACTTTTGGAACTTCTTAGGATTCTTTAAGAAATCAATTAATTCTTTAACTTCTTCTTTCTCTTCATTAAGTCCAGCTACATCTTTAAAAGTAACTTTATTTTTATCACTACTTAACTTAGCTTTACTTTTACCAAAATCAAATGAATTCTTACCTCCACCCATCTGTTTACTCAAAAACCAAAAACAAATGATTGCAAGTAATACAATAGGTAAAAGATTAACTATAACTAATAAAACAGTACTTGACTCTGGATCAGCAACACTATTAAATTCAAAGTCATCCATTTCACTAGCTTCCACTAATTTTTTCATTACTTGATCAGATAGAGGAACTCTAACAAAGAAACTTTCATTTTCCTTATAGCCATCTAATTTACCAGTAATCTCATAAACCTTCGCTCTATCACGAGGAGTTACTGTTATTTCTTCTACTTCCTTTTCTTCTAAATTAGTCATAAACTCATCATAAGTCAAAACATTAACTTTCTGATTAGCAACACTAACAAAGTAAACTACTCCAAGCATTACTAGAAGTAAAAAGACATATGGAAGTAAACCTTTTTTTACAACTTTTTTATTTACATTCACAAAAATCTCTCCTTTTTCTATTCATATCTCAGTATTATATCATAAAATTCATTATTAGTCTTATCAAATTTAGATTTTTTTAATCCTGGAACAAAAACTATTCTTCCATGGCTATCAACTACTATAGGCCATAAGTCTCTATCAGCATAAGGAATCTTACTATCTATAAAAATATCTTTTATTTTTTTATGACCGCCACCTTTTATAGCCATAACATCTCCAAGTTTTCTAGTTCTAACAATTAAAGGCAAAGAAATATCTTTACTAGAAAGTTTAATAATATTATTACTATTTCCTTTAACAGAATCTAACTTTACCAATTTATGACCATTAGGAAGTATTACTTCATCACTAACTTCAATCTCATAACTACTAAGTAAATTAGGATTTCTTCTAATAGATAAAATATTATAACTCTTTACTACTTCTACATCATTAGGAAGATTAACTTTAGCATTACTTCTCTTACTATTAATAAGACTTTCTACTAAATCCAAATGTCTATCATTTATTAAAATTAAATCATCTTGATAAAAACTAGATATAAATCTCTCTAAAATAATTCTCTTTAAAAATTTATTAATCTCTAAGTATTTATCTATATATAGTTTATTATCTTTAATAACTTTACTAATCGCCTTACTAGCTTCCTCTTCAATAAATAGATCCGCATCACTAAGTACATTACTAAACTTTAAATATTTCTTATGAATATCTTTATCTTCACTCTTTAAAAAAGGTAACACTTCCTTACGATATCTATTTCTTGTATAAACATCACTAAAATTACTTTTATCAATAGCATAAGGAACTCTATTCTTATGACAATAATCTAACAACTCATCTTTAGTTAATCCTATAAAAGGACGATAAATGTAATAGCCATCCATTTTTACTAATTTTCTAAAGGCACTATAACCTCTTAAAGTAGAGCCTCTAGCAATTCTCATAAGAATTGTTTCCATCAAATCATCTCCATGATGAGCAGTTAATAGGTATTTAGCATTATATTTCTTAACTACTTCATCAAAGAATTGATATCTAATATTTCTCGCTTCATTATGAAAATTATCATCACCATATCTATCTATTTTCATATATTCAAAGATTACATTATTTTCTTTACAAAATGCCTCTAAATCTTCTTTTTCTTTAGCACTCTCACGTCTTTTATCATGATTAACATGAGCACAGACTAAAACTATATCATATTTTTTTCTAAGTTCTAACAAACTCTTAAATAAAGCCATCGAATCAGGACCATAACTACAAGCAAATACTAAGAAGTCCCCATCTTTAATCTTAATATCTTTATATAAACTTTCAACATTCATTACTTACTATCACTTTCCTCTTCATCATCTTCAGGTATTTTTAAAATTAACTCTCCATCTTTAGAATAATAATATTTTTCTCTAGCATAACGTGCTATATAATCAGAATCTTGCAATTTATTAACATCTACTTTAAGTTCTTCTTCTTTATCTTTTAATGAAGCTAATTCTTTTTTTAATTCTCCTTTTTCTTGATATTTATTATAAATTTCTGTCCAATATTTAAAAATAGTAAAAGTGGTAAATACAATAATAACAAATGAAAGACTAAGTAATAAAAAAGGGCCTAACTTTTTCTTTTTCTTTCTTTTTTTACTCATATTAACACCCACTTTCCTAACATATATTATAGTCTTCAAAAAAGACTAGTGCAATGCAATCTAGTCCTTTTTTACACTTTTAGTCACAGTTTTATCTTTAATTTTAAAAAACTTGCGTAATCTTTTACTAAAATTAAAATTAAAAATGAACCCTATAACCATTAAAATATAGAAATATGGATGAATAATACCCCCATTTATCTTTTTTATCAAAAGGAAATAAATTAATACTAAATCAAGAACTAAAAGAATATTTAAAAAAACTTTAAAAAATTTCGTTTTATTAAATAGTAAATTATAATTAAAATTATAGACGAAAGCCAAAAAAATGCCATAAACGAAGGAAAAAACTAAAGATATTATTTGTTCATTTAAACTCATTATTTAAACAAACGATTAAAAACACTATTATTGTCTTTAGTTTTTTTATTATCATCCATATAAGAAAAGCCTTTAATTAACCCTTTAATAGAAACATTACCTGCTAAAGTATCTAATTTAACAAGTTCCAAATCTTCTCCTTTAACTACTAAAAAGCCCATAACAGTCTCTAGTAAAAATTCTTCACTATCAAAATTTTCTATTTTTTTAACTCCCGTAATAAGTAAATTCTTTCTTTCTGTTATAGTAATACTATGATTATAATTACTAATAATTGCTTCCTTTGTTTCCATATTATCACCCAATAAATAATATGCAAAAAAAAAGAATTTATGAAAAAAAGAAGAGTTATCTTCTTTTAAGACTACTCTTCATCTTTTTTTTCTTCATCATCAAGCTTATTATATGCATCAATTATCTCTCTTTCAAACATTGCTCTAACTTCTTGATTGATAGGATGAGCTATATCGCGATAACCACCAGATTGTTTCTTCTTACTAGGCATAGCAATAAACAATCCTTTATCTCCTTCAATAATTCTAATATCACGTACAACAAAAGCATCATCAAGTAAAACAGATGCTTTACCTTTCATACGACTTCCTTCTTTTTCTACTTTTTGTACATTTACAGATGTAATTTTCATATGTTTCCTCCTTTTAAAGCTTAACACTTTATAATATAATTCTATAATAAGTAGAAAACTTTTGCAAGTGCTTTTTATTTAATTATTTCTAAACTAGAAGTAACTAAATCACTATAAGAAAAAGATTTAATATTATTATCTTTAAGAGTTCTAACAACAAAAATAGCAGGATAAGTACCAACAATTTTACCATCAAATTCTACGATTTGATTTCTACTACCATTAAATTTAAAATGTAATACCTCTCCCTCTTTAAGTTTAACTTCTTCTCTAACTTTATCTATATTCATCTTGGATACCCCACATACATAATTCCATTAGTAATGATACCACCAATACCATCACTACCATAATGAGTTTTAGATAACAAAGATATTAAATCAATTTCTTTATTTTTAGGAGAAAATGCCACAGTACTTGCAATAATAGCAGGATCTAAAGCATGAATATTAATTCTCTTAGGACTTGAAGCAAAATTAGCACCAGCCTTAATTAAATCCTCATAAAAAGATTGACAAGCTCCAGCAATTATAATTAGTTTATCTTGATTTCTTTCATATTCTCTAGCTTTTATAACTGCATTTACAAAATTTGAAGAATTTTGATAATTTTCTATTTTATTCTTATCCTTATCTTTTTTCAAAGAATCATGTCCCGTTATTACCAGAATATCAGGTTTATACTCTTCAAGACAATCTATTATCTTTTTATCAAACTGAGCCTCATCAAGACTAACACCATATGCTTCAAGATGTAATTCTTTATAAAAATCTATACACCGTTTCAAATAATCTCTATCTCCATCAATCTGTAATATCTTACCAGGTAAATAAAAATACTCATTTCTATTTAAAGTGACCATATCTTTAATCTTTAAAGCTTCTTTTCTATCAGCAACAGAAAAACTATCATCAACTACATCATCAACTAACACCAAATCATCTAAATGACTATCAGCATAAAGTCTAACATTAATTCCTTTTAAATATGCAACATCAGAAACTATATCTACAATAACAAATAAAAGATCATTGTTATAAGATTTCCTAGTAACAAAATCGCCTATTTTTAACATACAATTCACCCATTAAATTATATGTTTAAATTAAGTAATTATGTTTACAACAAAACATTAGAAATTTCTACAAAGATTTTATAATCCAAAGCTTCCGCTCTAACGTTTAAATCAAATTCATATTTTTTTAAAACCTGCTCTATCTTATCTAAATCATAATTTTTTAAATTATTTCGTAACGTCTTTCTTTTAAATTTAAAACTATCATGAACTAATCTAATAAAGAAGTCTCTATCATTCAAGTACTCTTTTTTTTCTTTTTTTTCGAAAGATACAACAACACTATCAACATTAGGACGAGGATAAAATTGATTTTTAGAAACTATAAATTCTTTTTTAATCTTAAAATAATAATTCAAAATCACTGTAAGAGCATTATATTCTCTATTAGAAGGTAAACTACAAAACCTGTCACCTACTTCTTTTTGAACCATCATAACTATTTTTTCAAAAGACAAACCACTATTAATTAATTTAAATAAAATTGGCGTTGTTATATAGTATGGTACATTACTAATAAAATAAAGTTTATTATAATTATAATTACTAACATCACTAACAATATCAGAATTTAAAAAGTCACAAAATAAAACCCTTACATTTGTATAGTCCTTAAGTCTAATACTAAGAGAATCCTCTAAACTATTATCTATTTCATAACACAATATATTACTACGCTTATATAAATCAGCAAGCGCAACAGTCAAATTACCACTACCTGGACCTACTTCTATAATTAATGAATTATCAACAACATCACCTAAACCAGCAATTCTTTTAATAGTATCCTTATTCTGTAAAAAGTTCTGACCATATTTTTTCTTAAATTTAAAATCATCCATATTACCAACTCATTTCAAAACACATATATATTATATCAGAAGAAAAGAAAAAGTCTAAACTTTCTTTTGTTTAGACTCATCTCTTTCCTTAAACATAAAAAATATATTACCAACAATTAAACCATATAACATAATTTTAATATATGAAATAAAATTATCAAAAAAGTTAAAATCAATGCCATAACCATATTTTTCATTCAAAACCATATTTTTATCAAAAATAGCTCTATATCCTACAAATAAGATTGTAGATAATACTAAACAACAGGTAATATTATAAAATAAATTATTAGTAACTTGTTTTTGATTTAAAATAATATTAATAACAAATATTATCAAAAGAAGTAAAAAAGGTATCAACTCAGGAATAATAGAAGTAAAGCTCTTTTCTAATCTAATATTCATTCTCATCATAACAAATAAACTGATAGCAAAAGATGCTATTAAAAGTAAGTATTTCAAACCATAAAATAAATAATTAAATATTTTCTTCATTTCTAGCCTCCTACCACAACAGTTCTATACCAATTAGAAACTTCAACTAACAAGTCAAGAGTCTGCTGATATTTATTTACTATTTCAAAATAACTATCATTAGTCAAATCAAAGAAATTAGATTTATTAACATCAGTACTATAATAATAATGATCAGAATTTTCTATATTAGATTGTATATAGCCAACAGATTGTACTAAACTATTAACATTAAGATCTACATATGGCTTTATAATATTATAGTTTGGAAGAGTAGCTATAGTATCAGTATTAAACATTGACTTTATTTGCATAACAAGACAATCATTTAATACATTATTTCTAAAATCACCCGTAAAATTATAAACATCTCTAATATCTATATTACTTTTAGAAAAGTAATTCATCATCTCATCACTTTCTACAATATTTACACATTCTTGTATTTTTATTTGCGAAGTATTTAAGCCATATATATTAAGATTACCTGTGTAACTGTTTTGACTATAAACAGAAATATTATTTTTAATAGTATTAATTTTCTGTTCTATAAGTTGTCTATTATCATTATTATAAGTTTCAACAGAAATAGTTTCTGATAACTCCTGCATATGATAAAAGTTAATAATTAATAAGAAAAAAGAAAGGCCAAATATTAAACCAGTAACAGTATAACCAATAATATTAGCATATTCTAATAGTATTTTCTTCATATCATATATCCTCCGTCTGTATTTTAACATTAAAATGGTAATACTTATTTTGCCATTCTGTAATTTGAGCACTTTCACTAACATAAATTCTTAATTTATAGTTATTAACTTTATCAGGATTTATAACTCTAGTATCTAAGATATTATTCTTAATATCTGTAAGCATTCCTTGTTTAATTACTTCTCCATTTAGTGATAACTGATACTCTAACTGACTTCTTGAAAGCAATTCTTTATTAGAATAATTTGTATCATCACTTATAATACTATCCTCTAATAAAACATTATAAGTAGTATCACTATCACTAGTATTAGTAACTTTAAACTCATAAGGTGTTAAACTCTTAGCCGTATTAGCATCTAAAGGAATTAAACCACTCTCATCTATAGTATTATTTTCATCATCTAAATAAATATCTATAGAACTAACTGAAGTAATAGCAGAATCATTATAAAACAATCTATACCACATCAAAGAAGTAATTAAAATAAAAGCAAATAAAGCTATACCAGCAAGTACTAAAAGTAAAAAACGTTTCATTTTCTAAACCTCCTTTTTTTAGGTTCTTTTTTTATTTTTTCACTATACTCTCCTTCATTATCATTATTTTTTAAAGTTTTAACTAATTTAAATATATCATAACCAATAATCATAATCGCTGGAACAACAATAATAGCAATCCAACCTAAAACAGAACTAAGATAATATTGAATATAACCAATTTTAGGAATTCTAAACAAAACTCTACCATAAATCTTATCAAAACTTATTCTAGAAGAATCCTGAGTATTATTATTATCACCTTTAGTAGTAAACAAATATTCACCACTACTTGTCTCTTCAATATCTACAATTCTATGTGTAACCAATACACCAGAATATCTATAATCAGTAGAGTTAAAAGTGATGATATCACCTTTCTTTAAATCTGTAGGTTCATCAACTCTCATTGTAACGACGACATCTAAAACATTGATTGCTGGAACCATACTAGGACTTACTATTGTATAAGCTGAAAATAAATCTTTTTTACTATTATTGGCTTTAATATTATGCTGTTTATCTATAAAATTAATAATGAAAATTAAAAATACAATAATCATTATTAAACTTATAGAGTACATTAAAACAGTAGCAATAAAATGAACAACTTTTTTTGCTGTAGTTAACAACTCTTTGTAATTATCTTTTTTTATCAAGTTATCACCCTCTTTTTATCCATTGAATACAAAAAAGAATCTTTAAGATAAATCTATTTTAGCCTTTATAGATACCCTTACAGCAAAAGTTTTTTGAATATTATCTAATATTGCATCATCAGCTACCCACATTCTTAATCGATAATTAACAGTATCACTCTTAGAAAAAGAATCGCTATATAATAACATAGAACCAGCTTCAGTTCCTATATCAGTACTTTCTTTAAGAGGAATAAAATGTTTAGGCTCCATAACTTCCTCATAAGAATTATCTATCATTCTCTCTAAATATAATTTAACTTCATCATTAGAAAGTGTCGAACTAATATCTTTTTCTGCTGCTATCTCATAATTAGCAACAACATTACCTGAAATCTCAGCTTTAATAGAAAAATCAAAATAATAATTAGTATCTGTCAAAGCCTTACCTACTTCATCATTAATAGGATAAGCATTCGTTATATTAATACCATTTGTATCTTCAGTATAATTCATATAAACATTGCCAGTACTAATAGTATTAATACTATCCTTTTCCTTAGTATAAGTAAAAGTAGCAACAGATACTCCAATAACAGCAACAATAAAAATAATAGATACTATAACAATGACAAACAATTTTCCGCTAGATTCTCTTTTTATTTTCTCCTCACTATAATTTCTATCGTCCATATAGCACTCCTCCAATATCTTAAAATAATTGTAACACAGTAATTTTTTCAGGTAAAGAAAAAAGTGTAGAAAACTACACTTTAAGCAGCAACAGCACCATATACATTAACTCTTAATTTATAAGCCATTATTTCATCTTGTACAACATAGTCATCAGAAATCCACATTCTTAAACGATAATTATGAGAAACAGTTTGATTAAAATTACCTGAAGCTAATAAATATTGACCATTAGGAGCAGAAGATACATGATTATTAGTAATAGTTAAATCAGATATTTTCGTAGGTGCTAAAACTTGACGTTCGTTATTATCCATATCAGTCAAATAAACTTTAATAGATGAATCAGGTAAAGTACTATCAGATTCCTTAGTTGCGGTTATAGCATAATTAATTATTACATTACCTCCTAAAGTAGCACTAACTGTAAAATCAAAATATTGATCCTCATTATTTAATGTTTTTCCAATATCATCACTCATAGGATAAGCATTCTCTAAATTAATACCATTAGTATTTTCACTATAACTCATTGTCATAGTACCAGTAGTAACTTTATTAATCTCTTCTCCAGTTTTACTATAAAATATTGCAGCAAAAGAAATTCCTAAAATAAGTACTATCAAAACAATCACTAACATTATTAAAATAATAATAGTTTTTAAATTATGATTAGTACTATTTTCATTATTTGTTTTCATAAGTTCCTCCTCTATAATAGAAATATATCATATCTAAAAAAGATAATCAAGAAGGCAAAAGAAAAAGTGTCTGAGATTAGACACTTTTAATTACCATAATTCTATTGAGCATCAGCAGCACCATATACATTAACTTTTAATGTATAAGTCTCAGATGACTGACCTACTGAAAAATTATCAGCTACCCACATTCTTAAACGATAACTATTAGTAGTAGTAGCATCAAAAGTACCAGATTCTAATATATATTGACCGTCTGTAGCTCCAGAATCATCACTTGAAGTTTTAGGTAAACTACTTACAACAGTAGGTTCTAATATTTCAGTATCAGCAGACCCATTCATATTTGTTAAATAAACTTTAACATAATCATCAGTCAAACTAGTACCTGGTGTTGTAACAGCAGTAATAGCATAATTAATTGTAGTATCACCTGAACCACTAATAGTAGCAGTCACAGTAAAATCAAAAGTATTATTTTCTCCTTCCAAAGCCTTACCAGTTTCGTCATTCATAGGTAAAGCATTAGTTAAAGTAATACCATTTTGAGGCTCACTATAACTCATGCTAATAGTACCAGTAGTAATTGTATTTGTCACTTGACCAGTTTTAGAAAATGAAAACGCTGCAAATGAAACACCTACCACAGCAACAACTAATATTGCTACACCCAACACAGACAAAAGGACCTGTTTTGAATTATCTTCATTTTTCATCTTTGTCTAACCTCCTTCTATAATAAAAATATAACACATACAACATCAAAATAGCAACATTTTTTAAAAAAAAACAAAACTAAATTTAGACAAAATTACCATCCATATCTAATAATTTCAAATTTAACATTACTTGTAGTAAAACCTTCTAAATTAGATTGACTAGTAAAAAGCAAATCCATATGACTTCCATTAACCGCTCCTCCTCTATCCATTACAATAGCAAGAATAGGTTCACTATAAATATTAATACCACTTATTCTTACAATACTACCACATGGAATATCTCTATCAGCAGCAACCACTCTAACTTTCCCATAAATTTGATCATCAAAATAAATATTACCATTTTTAAAATTCTGCCTTGGAGGACAAGCACTATTTCCCGTACAACCTGGACAATCAGGACCATATGCTGTAAGACGACCATTAAATGCAACAGGACTACTACTGGCAACACTAATCGCTTCATTAAATGACGTAAAGAATGGAGTTTCTTTTTTCTTTTCATATTCTTTAATTGAATTATATTTATTAACTATATGAACTGCTTGCAAAGATTTAACACTATTTATATTAGAAGTTGTAATTACCTCTTTTGAATTACCAGACAATATAATAAAAACTAAACTAAATAAAATAACAATCAATCCTAAATATTTTAAAAATTTAAATCCCACAAATATCTTACCTCATTTTCTATTAAAACAATAGTAGCATTATCTTTACTTAAAGTCAAATAAACTTAAGGCAGTTTTACTGGTAATTTCTGCCACTATAGAAACATCAACACCCTTAAGACTAGCAATTTCTTGAGCTATATAACTTAAATATTTAGAAGAATTAACCTTTCCTCTAAAAGGAACAGGCGTAAGATAAGGACTATCAGTCTCAAGTACAATAGATTCTATACTTATTTCTTTAACAACATCTTTAAGTTTAGAGTTTTTAAAAGTAACCACACCACCTATTCCTAATAAAAATCCCATATTTATATAAATATTAGCAGTCTCTAAACTACCATTAAAACAGTGAATTATTCCTTTAACATTATATTTCTTTAAAGTATTAATAGTATCCTGTGTCGCATCTCTAGAATGTATAACTACAGGTAAATTAAACTCTTCAGCAATTTTTAATTGTTCTTCAAATAACCATATCTGCTTATCTTTATTATCTTTAGTATAGTGATAATCAAGTCCAATCTCTCCAATACCAACTATCTTTTTCTCACTTAATAAGTTTTCTAAAAAATCTAAATCATTCTCTCTTACATTATCAGCATATTCAGGATGATATCCTATCGTAACATAAACCATGTCATACTTATCTTTGAAACTCATTACTTCATCTATACTTTCTCTACTACAACCAGATACAACTATTTTATCAACTCCCGCTTCTTTATCTTCTTTTATAACTTTATCTATATCATCATAGTCTTCCCTGCTTAAATGACAATGTGTATCTATAAACATAAAATCACCGCTTTCTAAAAAGATTATATCAAAAAAAGAATCTTGTAAACAGTATTTTACTATTTACAAGACTTATTCTTTCTTCTTTGACATAAAAACAATCTTATTAAATAAAAAGTTAATACAATTAAATAACCGATATCTAATATATTATGCCCTAAAAAAACCATTACTACTAAGACTACATAAAGAATTATACATGACACTGCTTCAATTCCTAACTTTCGTTTTTTAGTCATAACTCTATCCTTTCTTACGACTTCAAATACTACTTGTTACTACGAAAACACTACCCTTAAACTATAACATAAAAAATAGGATAATTTTCAAAATCATCCCATTTATTTTTCAGTTTACACTAAAATTTTACAAATCATGCTCTTTTAAGAAATTCTCTTTATCTATTCTTTGGAACAATACTTTAGGAGTTCCTACTTCATATTTATTATCTTTTAAATACTGATTTTCACAATTTTCATTATTAATCTGTCTTAATATTTCTTTAGAAGTTGAAGGTATTGCAAAAGAAAGATTAATAGAACATACTCTAATAGATTCAAGTAAATTATATAAAACAGTCTCTAATCTATCTTTAGAAGCTTCATCTTTAGCAAGTATCCATGGAGTAGTTTCATCTATATACTTATTACTAGCTCTTAATACTTCAAATATCTTATTTAAAGCATTAGATATCTCAAGACTATCTATATCCTTACTAATCTCTTCATCTAAACTATTTATTTTTTCTATAAGAGAAGCATCTATATCTTCATAAACTTCTTTATTAGTAACAACACCATCAAAATACTTATTAGCCATACTTATAGTACGTTGTACTAAATTACCTAAAGTATTTGCAAGGTCAGCATTAGTTCTATCTATTAGAGCCTCAACTGAAAAGTTACCATCACTTCCAAAAGGAACTTCTCTTAAAACAAAATATCTAACTACATCAACACCAAAATATTCAATATACTCTCTAGGATCTCTATAATTACCCAAAGATTTAGAAATCTTTGCTCCTTCTATAACAAGCCAACCATGTCCATAAACTTTCTTAGGAAGTGGTAAATCTAAAGCCATTAGAATAATAGGCCACACTATAGTATGAAATCTAATTATTTCTTTACCAACTAAATGTAAATCAGCAGGCCAATATTTTTTAAACTTACTATCATCATCACTCATATATCCTAAGGATGTAATATAGTTAGTCAAAGCATCTAACCACACATAAACAACATGTTTCTCATCAAAAGGAACAGGAATTCCCCACTTAAAGCTAGTACGAGAAACACATAAATCTTCAAGCCCTGGTTTAATAAAATTATTAATCATCTCATTTTTACGAGACTCTGGCTCTATAAAATCAGGATGTTCATCTAGATATTTAACTAATCTATCTTGATATTTAGAAAGTTTTAAAAAGTAAGCTTCTTCTTCTACTTCTTTAACCTCTCTACCACAATCAGGACATTTACCATCTACAAGTTGTGTCTTAGTCCAAAAAGACTCACATGGAACACAGTAAAGCCCTTTATAAGTTCCTTTATAAATATCTCCTTGTTCATAAAGTTTAGTAAATATTTTTTGAACAGTTTTAACATGATTTTCATCAGTAGTTCTAATAAAATAATCATAAGAAATATCTAAAGCTTTCCATAAATCTTTAGCATTTTCTACCACTTCATCAACATATTGTTTAGGAGCAACCCCTGCTTCCCTCGCTTTAGTCTCTATTTTTAATCCATGTTCATCAGTACCAGTTTGAAAATAAACATCATACCCTTTACTTCTTTTATATCTAGCAATTGCATCTGCAACTATTGTTGTATAACAATGTCCTATATGAAAGTTTGCACTAGGGTAATAAATTGGTGTTGTAATATAATATTTATCCATTAATATCTCCTCCTTCAAAATAAAAAGATTTATCATATCAAAAGGACGAGCTAACCCGTGGTACCACCTTTCTTTACAATAAATCTTGTATCTCATTCTAATTAACGCTTAGCACGTTCATACTTACATATCAATATGAAAGTTCAGAAGCCATATCTTATAAAATCATTCGTTTCTTTTCCACCTACCAAGAACTCTCTATAACTAGAAGTTATAAGACTCTTCATCACAACTTTTAATAACGATATTCTAACACAAGAGAAATTAATCTTCAAGATATTTTGATAAGAAATTAGCAATTATTTGTATTATATGTTCATCTTCTTCAGTAAAACTCTTACCATCTTCATTAAGCATTAAAACAAGTCCAATAGTTTCCCCATCTGATAGTATAGGGCTAATAATATACTTATACTCTTCACCTGAGTTTTTACTATCTACTATTTCTTCTATCTGACAAGTTCCTTTAACTAGACTCTCTGTTTCAAATAAACACTCTTCTAATTTAGTAGAAATATTACAACCACAAAATTCTTTCTTATACTTACCAGTACCTGCTACAAACTTATCTCTATCTGTAACAAAGATATTCTTACTAATAGTCATATAAATAGTATCAAGTAAAGACTGTGCAATATCACTTAAAACATCACTAGTAGAAAACTTCTTTAAGCTTATAGTCTCTTTATCTACAAAAAATTCTAAACTCTCACCATCTCTAATTCTAAGAGATTTTCTAATATCTTTAGGAATTACAATTCTTCCCAAGTCATCAACTCTTCTAACTACACCTGTTGTCTTCATAAGTTCTCCTTCCTTTTCAGTAGTATTATTCCAATATCAGCCCATTTTATACCATCAAAATTATGCTATCTATTGATATTATATACGTAAGAAGGACTTTTTTTCTCTGGTAATTATTTCCAGTTGTTAAAAGTTACAAAAAAAATACTCATTTAATCAAATAAATGAGAATTTTCTTTAGTAAAAACAAACCTTTCTATCTGTTCTTTAAGACTATTAAGAAGTATCGTATCTTTAACTAAAATTTTCATATCAACAGTCTCTAATATCTGTTTAACATAAGTTGTTTGTAAAAACTTTGTAGCATCTTTTTTAAAATTAGGATTACTATCTTTAACTATCAAATCTAAATTACTTACAAGCTTCTCTTTAACAAGACTAGTAAGAACTTGCTTCTCTTCTTTTTTAGCATCTTTATTAAATTTAACTAATTCTTTCTTCAAGTTCTTAACCAACTCCAATGGCTTATCATCATCCATCTTAGAATAATTATCTTTAATTATATCTATCCGTCTTTTAAAAATATTTCTAAACTCTTTCTTTAAATCACCTTTATAACTAGTTAAAACTTCATTAAATTTATCACTATTCAAGATTAAGTTGTTATGTTTAGCAATATTAAGAACCCTTTGTTTAACTGTATCCATCGCTTCAAGTGGTACTTCAATAACTCCATTAATAATATCATCTTCTATTAAAGAATTAGTATTATTAGTAGCAAGTTCAACCCCTGCTGTCATTAAAATCTCTTTATGTTGCTTTAAAATATCCTCTTTAACCACAATATTCATAGCCTCCAATTCTACTAATAAGTATAAGAAGATAAAAGGTTTTAGTCAAGATACAAAAAAACTCAAGTCATAAAAAACTTGAGCTATACATACTATTATAATTAATATCTAATTTATCTATAGTTTTATATAGTATCTATTTTATCAATAGCATAAATTAAAAATTGTACTTTGTTGGTTCAGTAATTTGTTTTAAGGAATATATATCTTTTCTATGTCTTTTTTCTCTTGTAGATGTTTCAACAATTTCAAGAGCTGGAAGTTCATATAAGACAGTTCTTAACTCTACAAAAATTTCTTTTTCTGTCTTTTTTAACTCTCTTAAAGAAGAATATAAAGCATATAATTCATCAATAACTTTAGAATTAGAACTCTGTAAAAAATGTTCACCAATATTATTAAGATTAATAATAAATCCTTCATAATATTTATCATAACGTTTTCCATAAGTATTTATAAAAGCTATTAACTCTGATAACTCATTTAAAGTTTGAACAGTCTTATTATATTTCTTTTCCCAATACCATTCTCTATCATCATCTTTATAATTAAATACATTACTCACAAAACCTCTCTCCCTTCATTTGCCACATATTATACACTATTTTATTCAATTTGTAAAGAAAAACTTAACCTACCATACTAGATAACAATGCAACTAAATAATAGATAGGATGCTTTTCTAACTTAACAATATCTAAGATAATAGTTAAATCACTCTCTCTACTCTTAAATCTAAACATAGGTGTAATCTGATAAGCATTCATAAATAAATCCTCTGTATTTAACTTACTAGTAGATTCTCTATTAAAGTAAAGTTCAATAGTGTTTTTAGTCTCATTAACTTTAGTAACACCCACTTGCTTAACAAGTTTTTCAAACCATTCTTCATACATATAAATGATAATATCTTCATTAAGTTTACCAAATCTATCCTCTAAATCACTTCTAACTTCTTCAAGTTTTTCCTTACTATCTATCTCATTAATCATTCTATGAATCATAATCTTCAAGTCATCATCAGTTACATAATCATCACTAATATGAGTAGATACATTAAGTAATGTTTTATTACTCTCTTCCTCTTGTTCTTCCTCTACAACATGACCTTTAAGACGTTCTACTTCTTCATTAAGCATCTTTAAATAAAGGTCAATACCAACACTATCAATAAAGCCAGCTTGCCTACTTCCTAAAATATCTCCTGCTCCTCTAATAGATAAATCACGAGTTGCAATAGAAAAACCACTACCTAATTCAGTAAACTCTTTAATAACTTTTAAACGTTTCTCTGCAGTCTCAGTTAATACTTTATGCTCTTGATACATTAAGTAACAGTAAGCGATTTTATTACTACGACCAACTCTACCTCTTATCTGATATAACTGAGCAAGACCAAATCTATCAGCATCTAAAATAATTAATGTATTAACATTAGGAATATCAATACCAGTCTCTATTATGGTCGTACACACTAAAACATCTGCCTCATGGTCAATAAATGACTGCATTACATCTTCAATCTTAGTCTTATCCATCCTACCATGAGCATAAATTACTCTAGCACTAGGGACAAGATTCTCTATCTCCATTACTTCTTGTTCTATATTTTCGACATTATTAAATAATAGAAATACTTGTCCATCACGAGACATCTCTTTCATAATCGCTTCTTTAACAAGTTGTTTATTATAACCAATAACATAAGTCTGAATAGGATATCTATCACGTGGTGGTGTCTCTATTAAAGATAAACTTCTAATACCTGCAATTGACATTTGTAAGGTTCTTGGAATAGGTGTTGCCGTTAAAGTTAAAACATCAACAGTACTCTTATATTGTTTTAACTTCTCTTTATGTTTAACTCCAAACCTCTGCTCTTCATCAATAATTAATAATCCCAAATCTTTAGGTTTAATATCATCACTAAGTATTCTATGTGTACCAATAACAAAATCTATTGTTCCTTCTCTTAACTCTTCAATAATTCTATTACGTTCTCTTGGACTAGTAAATCTATTTAAAAGACCAATATTAACAGGAAAGTCTTTAAATCTTTCAAGAGCATTCTTATAATGTTGACTAGAAAGAATCGTTGTCGGACATAAAAGCAATACTTGCTTATTATCCATAATCGCTTTAAAGGCTGCTCTAAAAGCAATTTCTGTCTTACCAAAGCCAACATCACCTACTAATAATCTATCCATAGGAGAAACTTTTTCCATATCTTCTTTTATCTGTTTAGTAGCAAGTAACTGATCATTAGTAGCGATGTATGGAAATGCATCTTCAAACTCTTTTTGTAATTCATTATCATGAGAAAAAGCAAAACCCTTCTGTCTTTCACGCTCAGCTTGTACTCTTAATAAGTCATTAGCCATATCTTGAACTTTACTCTTAACACGTGTTTTTACTTTCTCCCACTCTTTACCACCAAGTTTATAAATAGTAGGACGAACACCCTCCTTACCAGTATATTTATAAAGCATATCAATCTTTTCAACTGGAATATAAAGCTTATCATTACCTTGATATAAAACTTCTATATAGTCTTTTAAAACACCTTGTTGACTTAAAGTCTT